>NZ_PFNG01000234.1:0-15166 GCF_002791875.1 Candidatus Aquicultor secundus
ACCGCCGTGGGGCCCCGAGGTATAGAGGCCGGTGCCGGTCATAGTCCCATCATCGGTGTAATCCTGAGCATCGTTGTAGTTATAACCATCGATTCCAAGGGTATATGGGCTGTTCCAGGTACCGTACGGGTGGGTGCTCGTGCCAAAACCTATCGACCCGGTGTAGTTACCGGAGGCCACGTTTTTACCTTGTTCCTTGTAATTCCAGTCCTTTGCGGGGTAACCGTTTCTGGGCTGGTTGAGGTCGTATGTGGTGGGAGGGATGTCCCCCAGAGCATAAGCAATTCCGGTGTACGAAAGGAGCGCCATCAAGGATAGTAGAAAAATTAACGTTTTTTCATATGTGTCACCCCCTCTCTACGCTCGTTTTCAGCGCTTGAGATTCCCGCACACCCTGGCAGATAAACCTTATAGCGACAAAACGATTTTGCGGACATATCGTAGACCAAGAGGTCGTTCAGAATCAGAGCAGGTCATAAGCAATTAGGGAGGACGGCTTAACAATATCGTCGTTTCTCTTTTAACTAAGATGCCTATCTCTTTATATGAGCACAAGAGGATACACAGACGCATGGGTATGGGATAAATAAGAATGCATACTTCCTGTAGGTAATGGTGCAAGCGTATAGCAGGAAACTGAAAAGGGGGCGACAGCATGAGCGCAGATCAAAGTATCGGTTTCGCGGGTTGCATGAGACGCAGAAGTCGATATGCGTGTCCCGTCTCTAAACGACGCGTACGGCTTACTGGAGTCTGCGGGATAGGTCTTGGAGGATCCGTTAAGGATAAAGCCGGTATCGTTCTATTGCAACGACGTAAGCATCGCCGTCAATAAACTCGAAAAAGACTCTCCAATTTCCAGATACCTTCACGGCATAGTGGTCTTTTTTGTCTCCTGTCAGTTTGTGCAAGTTAGATTTCATTTGCAGCATTCAGCCTATCAAGAATTCTCTCAAGGCGATCAGCGTGTTCAGGCTTTATGCCTTTCTTCTTTCCCGTATAGAAGAAGTCTTCAAGACCTTTGTGTAAATAGCCCGGCGAACGTTAGAAATCAGCGGCGCGCGGATGCGTTGATTTCTAAATGCTTGGTTTTAATAAGTTTTATGCCGGCGCGGTTTATTGCCCGTACAATTTTTGAACACCAAATATGTCGCCAGTAGCCAAATCTCTTTTATATGTCTCCCCTAAATCGCTGTAGCCATACATTGTTAGAGACCAATTCGGCGGTGCATATATATCGGCTAACCCGCAGACATGCCCGAGTTCATGAGTCGCTATATCTTGCACATCCATAGCGCTCGAATCGCCTGTAGTGTTCCATTTATAGTAGCTATTAAATACCATATCAAATTCAGAGATCACACCGCTGAAGCGGTTATAGTAAAGAAATGTGGCTGCAATAACGCCGGGATAGGTATCCTCTATGTCCTTCCAGATGATATTGTTGTTACCATCAGTCGTAATACCGATAGAGGTAACTGTAGTCTCGGTGGGTGGATTAAACAAGCCAAAGCTTGTCGCATTATCCCATGTGCTTGCGCTTGTTGCCATGGTGCTTAGCACGGTATCGGTAGACAGGTCGCTGCCGGCGGGATTAATAGAATACGTTACCGAAGAAGGCCATTTCACCCCTTTGGCTATCAACTTAAAAGTCATTGAGTCATTTGAGAACGGCGCTGGTCGTGCACTTGCTTTAGCGTAGTGAAGAATCACCACCTTTTCCAAGCTTGAAGATGCGCTCGGCGCAGCTACTGCTGCAGATGCTGCCGCAAAAACCAACAACGAGACCAGCAACAAAAGAACTACAAGGAACCTTTTCGTTTTCACGTCCTTTCTTAATAGGTAAGTATTTACTGACAATATTACCATTAGATTGCCTGGTAGTCAAGCCGTAATTAACAGAAGCAATAAAACAGCAATTGAAAGCGAAGGGACTAAGCGGTGGTTCGTGAAACACGCCCACAACATAATTTACTCATCATAACCTCTCTTTATAGAGCTTTCGCTCGCACCCTGTCATGATGTCTAAAGTTCGTAGCGATTACAGCTTAGCCGGTTCGGTACCATCATATGCTACCGCACTGCTGCCAAGAGCAGGCACCATTGGCAGTTCAAACTCTGCGGCATCATCATATGGCACAGGCATTCTTCCAAGAGCAGACACTATTTTTCCTACAATAAAACCGGCAATTGCAGCTATTAAGATTGTAATGCCTATCCCTATGAGCTGTGCGCCTATGTTGATTCTACTGACAACAAAGATAGCGGCAATGCCACCCATAAGTCCGGGCATCCCGTGCAGGTTCATGACTCCGCAAGTATCCCTGCCTTTGAGTATGGCCTCAATTTTAGGTTGTAGAACGGCAAAGCCGAATGTTGATAGTGCACCAGCCAAAACCCCGACCATAAATGCTGAAACGAAGCTAGCAGAATCGCATGTGGAACCGATGGCTACACCTCCTGCTAGTGCTGCATTGGCGATATCTGCAGCTGAAATCTTGCCGCGCAGCAACGTTGAAGCAAAGTATGTGGCAATCGTGGCACCAGAAAGGGCCATGATAACGTTAATCGCTGTGTGAGGTACCAGCTCGGGTGCGACCAGTGCCGAGCAGAAGCTTGGCCAGAAGAGCCAGAGGACCGTGCTTCCGAGTAATGAAAATCTATCGCTGGTTGCGTCGGATTCAATAGGCAGATCAAATTCATTTTTACTTGTCATTGTCATAATTACACCCAGTCCGAAAATCGCACCGAATGCATGAATGACAATGGATCCTCCCGTATCAACAAAGCTGCCGGAAGTAATCAGACCCAAGCCATTCTTGAGAAGTACCCATTCGTTAAATGCATAACAGGGCAAGAAAAGTATACCGAGCAATATGTACTGACTCATTTTTAATCTTCCGAGAGCTGCGCCGGCGCATATAAGAAGACTAGCCGCTGCGAATTCCGCCAAGATGAGCTTATCAATATCAACGCTTGGACCACCCATAATGCCCAGGCTGTCTTTTAGAATATATAGAGGGATCGCCACACTTACAAGCAGATATGTTGCAGTGACCGCAGACCGACCATACTGTCTGACAAAAACCATTAAAAAACCGAAACCGACTAAGAGCATTGCCATAATATGGATCGCTCGGTCGTATTTCTGTACCCCTACAATAGAATCAAGATCAGCACTCCACGCGATTCCCGTAGATATAAATAACATCACCAACGTCCAAAATATAATTTGTACCAAGCGAAACTTCTTCATACAGTTGCTCCCTTTGTAAGTGAATAGATGTTTACATAATCGTAACTTGATGTTTACTTAAACGTTACTTAGTGTTTATTTAATCGTAACATTGCATAATCCTGCTGATATTGTGTTAATTCTAAGTTAACTCTTTTCGTGTTAATGCTTAAATATTCTAAAATGCGTTGATTGTGCCAAATAAGGTATCCATGAAGGCCGAGGGTCTCCGGGAAGTCATCGGACGATACTCAATAATATAAAAAGCCCCGACATTTCTATCAAGGCTTTCTTTTCGGTGTGGAGGATAACGGGCTCGAACCGATGACCTCCTGCGTGCAAGGCAGGCGCTCTCACGAACGTTTCCTTCGTGAGCTAATCAAACAATTCATTAATTAGAAGACGTTTCTCTTTTCCAAGATGTGACGCAACATCACTAAGGATGCTGTTAAGGGTTCCAACCCGCAAGGGTTTGTGCGCAGGTATGGTTATGTGGTGTTCGCCATTTTGATTGGTGGTTAGACGAATATGACTTCCAGTCTGCCTTGTTGTTTCATAGCCATAATGTGCCAGTAGCTTCGCAAGCTCCTTCCCTCCGATATCCTTTGGGAAGCTCATACCGCAATAACCTCATCTTTTACAAGGTGAAGGCGAATTAGCTTGGGCATATCTTTTTCGTCGAAGTGCGTCCTGACTGCGTCTTTTACAACTTCGCGCAGCTCTTTCATCGTGTCGGCCTCGGAATAAATAGAATATCCAACAGCCTTCGCTTCGTAACCACCTTCGGACGCTTCTTCAACTAGAAAGATAATTTCTTGCACGTAGATTCACCTCGCAAACACAATAAAGACTTTCAGCGGCACATTTATATAATAACACATCAACTATTGAAGATATTAGTCTGTCTGGTACCCGTTTCTCAAGCGGTAATGGTATGAACTAAAACGAAAAGCCCCAACCATAAATCGGAGCTTCTATTTTAGGTGTGGAGGATAGGGGACGATCTTCGAATCTTCCTTCTTGCACGGCAAGAGATAAACCCCTCGCTGTCAATAAAAGCGGTATACATGTAAATAATTAGATGATATACTACACATAAAGTATTAGCGCTTATTATGCAGCCTTATTATGTAAACCATTAAGTAAATATGGCGGATGAGCAATTTGGAGTTAACGACCAGGAAACGATAACGATTCAGTTCGTAGCTTTTGATGAAACCGGTGCATTTATAGCCGATGAATCGGAAAAAGTCTTAGGTAGAAGATGGCTAGCTGTACGTGCTATTAATATAAATCCAAGGAGAGTCTGTGACTAACAATGAGCCTCGGGAAGCTAATAATACCATATCGGGAGTTCCGCAATTAATAAATAAACACAGCCCAGAACCGGCCGTTATGCAGGAACAACTCGACCTTGTAAGTTATTTCTATCGCCGATCCCCAATTCAACGATTAGCAGTTTCCGTAATTATGGCGGTGCTTGTATGGATGGCCGTCAGATACTGGTGGACATTTCAGCCGCTCATTTTAATTCCTTTGATTGTTGGACTCTTGCTTCCTTCAATGCTGGAAATCGGCGACTTGCCTCTCGTTTCACTGATTACAGCAGTCATTGCCGCGGTTCTATGGCCGATAGAGGGTGCGGCCGCAATTCTGGCACTGATTGTTACCACGGTTGTTATGATGGCGGTCTCTATTGGTGTTGCAGCACTAACCAAAAACGGTTGGCGCCCCTTCCTACCATATATAGCGCTAGCCATCATTCTAACTGGATTTTTTGCCCAGGGAGTTGCCGAACAGCGAGTTGTCAAAGATAACGGCTATAGCTTCGTAGACCTCCTCAACTATGAACCCCCACCCAAACAATATGCCTTTGATGGTTTTATTTACCTTAAAACGTTTTACCTTATGAAGCAGGGCTCAGGATACTATGATTCTTTAAAAGGCGCGTTGCTTGGCGATCAGAGGTCTAGTGCTCTTCCAGCCTCTGTGATGGGGTGGAGGGAACCAACTGTCTTCTATATATGGAATATATTGTTTTCGACTGGCGAGCAGGTCGGGATAGGTTTCTTGCTTCTTACGATCATAGTTGCTATTTTAGTATTTTTGGTCGCAAAGGAATTATCGAATGCAAATCTTGCCGTTTTGCCAGCTGCGTTGGTATGCGGCTATTATATGTATGGTGTCGCAAGTATGTGGATTGTATTTGTCGAGTACTGGGCTCTGCCAGTATCATTGGCCGCAACCCTGTTCTTTTTGCGAGGCAAAAACTCTATCGCCGCTGCATTTGCGGCAGCAGTGCCGCTCTTTCGCGAGCTGTACATTTTTACGCTCATGGCCGGATTTTTTGGTACGCTTGTCGATAAGAATCTGAAGAAGATTCTTGTATGGGTCGCTGCGGGTTTCGCTTTTCTCGGCATCTACTTCCTCCATTACCTAAAGGTAAAAACGATGGTTCCAGGTCCAACACCTGGATGGGGGGGGGTGCAAGGCGGAGGGTTGCAATTCATACTTGATTCTATATCGTTTTCAACCGATAATCTAGTGACCATGCCGAACGTTCCGGTTGCGTTTTATATTTTTGGCCTCATAGGCCTGCTCTCTGTGCCCTCGCTAAGGAATAAGGTATTCTTTGCAGCTCTGGTGGTTTTGCCGCTTATCGTTTTCTATAAGTTTTTAGGTTATCAATGGAGCTACTATTGGGGAGTATGTTATATGCCGTTTGCCTTATTGGGGTTCGCACCGGCGCTCGTTGTAGTTGAGAGGCTTTTGGTATTGATGCTAGAAAGGTTAGGCATACAGGCTAGCGTCGAAGTGGCTACAAGGTAAGTGATTAGGAAATACTTAAATTGAAATAACGGTACTGGCCGCTAGAGGCTCCGATTGGCTACCGGAATGACCGCAATACCTATTGCCGGTGTACAAAATCAAAAGGTAAATGCTCGCAACCGTTCATCAGAGAAGAGGCTTTAGAACATGAAGCTGAGCTTATCTTGGAGCTGCTGGAGATGGATCAAGAGATGATTCCTGAGATCTTGTGGAAGGATAACGGGCTCGAACCGATGACCTCCTGCGTGCAAGGCAGGCGTTCTCACGAACGTTTCCAAACCACACCCCCGTTGTTCAGCGCCAGTTTATGAAGTCATTGATAGTGACTTCTGCATCTTTTAGAATCTTATTTGTAATTCCGCGACCTAAATCCTCTCCCTTGTGATCGGGAACAGTCGTCGTTCTGCCGTCGGGGTGCCTGAAAAACTTATGGCTACCTTTATGCCTTTTTTGCTTAAAGCCTAGACTACTGAGAAATTCTATCATTATCTTGGACGTAATGACTGGCATCCCGGTCATGTGTTAACTTAAGCTCCAACTTCAAGTTGTTGAACAGCTACGAATTTCATTGGAACCGGTTTCTCTTCCTCAAGGCACAGCTCAATTACTTCTTTTATTCTCGGGTATAGCTCCTCAAGAGTCTTAGCTTGAGTATAGCAACTCTTTAATGCTGGAACTGTAGCTACATAATATCCATCTTCATCCTGCTCAATGAGAACAGTGAATGTATATTGGCTTGGTCTGCTTTCCCCCACTTTTTCTGCCCTCTGTTCCTAGCTAATTGACGTTATGAATTTCTGGCTTTATTATAACAAAAACTTCCTGTTGATTTTCCTAATTTTGAGAAGGAATGTTTTGAGGTATAGCAGCCTCCTGCGTGCAAGGCAGGCGCTCTCACGAACGCTTTCAAACCACGCCCCCGCTCAAAACAATGGTCTACGCATAAGTCCTAGTCGCTTAATCTACGCTGTTCTATGAAAATATCCGGCTGGGGTGCGTTGGAGATTATGCTCTCGGACATATAGTTCTGCTTTATGGCGCAGGCTTCTCGCATCACCGTAGATAACGATACCCTCTAATAAGACATTAAGAATAATGCCCCTGCCCTTCCCCTTCATTGGTGGAGGATAGGGGTTGAACTTAGAACATATTTAGGTAGCCAGGTAGCTCTGATTATTCCAAGCTAAGTAGCAGGGCTTAGGTTTTTCGCATTACTAAGATGCGTTCAAATTTAGTGGTTTTGGTCTCCCGCCGTGATCTTCGCTCGTCTGGAATGCGATCATCATAAATAGTTTCAACAACGAACTGATTGTTTGTTTCCTCTAATGCAAGGTCTGCAAGAATCTCGGCAGTACGCTTTGTCTTACCGTTTCTCTCAAAATCGCCTAAAACCAACGCACAGTAGCCATCAGTTTTCAGAACTCTATTCATCTCCTTAAGACAAAGTGCCATTTGGGATAAGTAAACCTTATTATTGGCGGTCAATGAACTATCTAGCTCTTTCCAGTCTTGACAGCCAAGGAACCAGAGGCGCAGCCTATTGTCTCTAGCATAATCAAGTGCCCCAAAATACGGCGGGCTAGAGACTATGGCACCAACAATACCATCATCAATTGGTAATGCCATCGAATTTGCTTGCCAAACCTGAAATTCCCGGTTGTTCCAATCAAGTGGCAAATAGTGTCGGCGATAAGCTCTTTTAACTTTAGCCATTAGACGAGTGCGAATGTCACGATAAGCGTACATTTCAGGGAATTGATCGGGTGGATACTTAGATTTGCGCAAATAAGGGACAAGATGGCTTGCAGGGTAAGAGAGAAACCCGGGTCGCACATGATGAAGTATGCCAAGCAATGAGGCGGTTAAAAAGTAATCTTTTTGCTGGTTCAATATTTGAAAAGCTGAGACAACCTCTCGCAGAGTATCTGGGTGAAAAAACTCACTCACCCAAGCAGGAATATTAGAAACATCGACAGAAGCTGCGAGGTCTTCAGCAGCGCAAATAAGTAATTCTGCACGCTTTAGAGCCTCTTGCTCGCTAGCTGGTGCTTCAAGTTTTCCGCGTGTTAGCGTATATGCATATGGGCTGAGATCATTAGCATATGCTTTCCTGCTCAAAAGAGCTGCTTCGAATGGAACAACGCCTGAGCCAGAGAAAGGGTCAAGCACTATATCACCTGGTGAGGAATAGAGGTTTATAAGAACCTTAGCCATGCCTGATTTAAGCTTGCCCACATAAGGAGAGAGTTGTTGTAGACTACTCTCTCGTCCATTAAACGAACCATGCCATAAGCGTGCATCCAACTTGTCGATAAGTTCATGGTCATCAAAGAATATCAGCTGCTCGGAGCAATCAATTCTATTATCTAACGTATCTATCCCTATATTCGCCATGCACGCGACCTACTCTCGCCAACGATTTCACCTTGATGTACAACAGTAACCATTCTACATAATTTATTACCGGAAAGCCTTTCTAGTTTAACATGTACTTCCCACAAATGTTTATGCCTAGACGTGCTACTAACACCAAATAGGTCTAGCAATCGCACAGGTAATCTTAGGCTGCCAAGTGTGTGAACAGGTGGCTCTGGGTTTTCTAATGACGGGGGGTTCTTTGGGAAAAGAAAGATATCGGGCGCAGCTCTAAGGGCTATGTCAGTCTCTTGTCCAGGATATTTTGGGCATGGTCGGGTTTTTGTGCCGCAAAGAATATCTTTAATTAGCAAGAAATCTACGTGTTTCTGTCTTCTGATCATCTCATTCGTTAAACGGCTGATTATTGCACGCGCACCGTTTGCCGGTTGATTAACAATAGCTCCATCGAGGTTACACCAAACACCAAATTCCTTAGCCCATAGTGGGCGTTCTGAAATATTAATACTATTACCTTCGCCGCCTTTAACTTCAAGGGCCATGAAATAATCAGGGTCTCTATCAAGTTGAGCATGGAAATCAAAACGCTCGCTACCGCGCTTGCGCTCAAAATCAACTATTTGGTTACGTTCCTTAAGGTGCGCAAGAACATTTTCAACAAAGCCTTCTCGGCTATTAGTAGAGGAAGCAATAAAAGAACCGCGGATACTCTCCACTGCAGAGCGGAAAACCAAGCCACTATGGTAGTCTGCAGGATCGATAGCGTGTTCGCGCAGAACGTTGGGGTGAAGAGTGTCGAGATTTGAAAGCAGATCGATTGTCGGCTGAACTTGTGTTGTTATGCGTTCTTCGTGTTGGCAAGGAAGCATCATGGCTACACCTCTGACCTCTGCTAGATATACTGGTGAGTAAATTCTGGAATCTCACCACTAATTATATCATCAAACATCCATGCAAGTTTCCAAAGGCAAGATACAACTTAGACCGGGCGAACTGGGCTGTAGGAATGAAACTCTATATCCTGATAGAAAGGATTTCGATAAAGAATTCAGCAGACTTGCACAAAATGTTAGAAAAAATCGAGAACGTATAAAAAAGCAGCAGATCGTACTGGTAGCGGTATCGAGGGCATCACAGCCCAAGTATCCATACCACAACATCTCCCGATGTTTGGAACGTCTGGTCTTAAAGGATACCCAATCCAGGTCCGAGTTACCGACGAGAATTGCCATGAGTATCCAGAGACCTTCGTGGAGGATAACGGGCTCGAACCGATGACCTCCTGCGTGCAAGGCAGGCGCTCTCCCAACTGAGCTAATCCCCCGTAATATGTGGTGCGGACGCCTCGTCGATTGGTCCGCATAATTTAAGACATCGCGAAGGATGTCCTTGACTATTTTATAGTATCTTTACGCAAACATCAACTTTTAAGCGCGGTAGGGGAGGAGATGGCTAAACGTTAAACCTGAAATTAATGATATCGCCGTCTTCAACTACGTACTGTTTTCCTTCAAGACGCACTTTTCCGGCTTCTTTGGCCTTCGTCATCCCGCCCAATGCGGAAAAATCGGCAAAGGAAACGACCTCGGCGCGGATGAAGCCCCGCTCGATATCCGAGTGGATTTTACCGCCTGCCTGTGGCGCAAGAGAGCCTTTCTTTACCGTCCAGGCCCGTACCTCATCCTCGCCGGCGGTTAGGAAGGATATGAGATCAGATAGCTCATACGCCGCACGGACGAATTTGTTCCTGGCCGATTCCGAGATACCCAGCCCCTCGAGAAATTCAGCCTGCTCGGCGGCAGCCATCTCGGCGATTTCCATTTCGATGGCGCCGCAGAAGTCGATTATCGGCACGCGGCGCTCGGCGGCAAAGGCCTTAAGTTCAGTTAAGTCGGCGCTTTTATCCTCGCCGGTATTTACAACGAGGAGAAGCGGCTTAAGGCTTAATAGCTGGAATCCGCTTAGCGCTTTGGCCTCGGTCTCGTCGAGTTCAAGAAGCCGCAGCGGCTTTTCTTCATCCAGCCAATCCTTGCATTTCTTGATCAGCTCGTATTCGGTGCCCTTTTTATGCTCCTTCTCGAGGCGCTCGATCTTTTTCTCCAGCACGATGAGATCAAGCACCATGAGTTCCGATTCCAGCTCCTGGAAGTCCTTAAGCGGCGCAACCTCGCCCGGCGATGTCAGCTCGTCGATAAAAGCCCGCACCACTGCCGCCAGGGTATCGACCCCTTTGATGAGGTCGATGGTCTGCGTACCGCCGAGCGCGCTCGCATTGGCGTCGCTCGGGCCCGGCACATCGACGAACGTAATCTCGGCAAACGTAGTCTTCTTGGGTTTATAGACCTCGGACAGGTAGTCGATCCGCTCATCCGGGACTTTTATCACCGCAAGGTTCGCTTTTTGCGCCCCGTAGGTGCCGGTCTGAGCCGAAGAACCGGTTAAGGCGTTGAATACGGTCGTCTTTCCCGCCTTGCTCAGGCCGATAATTCCTACTTTCATGATCCTCCATCTATGCGAATATAATTTATTGGTAAACGTGATAAGCGCGGCACACTTTGCCCGCTGCCACGCTTTAAAATCCTGTTTTCGGATTTCGCCCTATCTACTATATATCAAATCGCCGCTGCTCACAAGCTGAGCAGCGGCGTGCGATGCAGGGGAGATGTTGCAACTGCACTGCCGGCAGGTATAAAATTTAAGTATCCACGGATATGGAGGTAACGCAGTGAACAATTTTAGAACCTGGCTTCTAATGGGAGCGCTGACGGTTCTTCTGGTTACGGCCGGAAATCTTATCGGCGGCAATACCGGGATGATGATCATGGTGGTGTTTTCCATCCTGATGAACTTCTCGGGCTACTGGTTTAGCGATAAGATCGCGATCAGCATGACGCGTTCGCAGCCGGTAGAGGAGCGCGATGCGCCGCAACTTTACGCGATAGTACGGAGTCTGTCGCTGAGGGCCGGGCTGCCCATGCCGCGCATCTATATGACGCCATCTGCGCAACCCAATGCTTTTGCGACCGGCAGAGACCCGGAGCACGCGGTCGTATCGGTGACCGATGGGCTGCTCAGGCTCCTCTCCCAAGAGGAAATCGAAGGTGTGCTTGCGCATGAGTTGGCGCACGTTAAAAACAGGGATATTCTGATCGGCTCGATGGCCGCGATGATGGCCGGTGCGATAACCGCGCTTGCCAATATCGCCCAGTGGGGCCTTATCTTCGGCTTTGGGCGGGACGATGATGACGGAGCGCTCGGTATTGTCGGCGTTTTGCTCACCATCATAGTCATGCCGATTGCGGCCATGATAGTGCAGCTTGCGATATCGCGCTCGCGCGAATACGGCGCGGATGCGACCGGCGCCAGGATTGCCGGGCGACCGGAGGGCCTGATAAACGCGCTTATAAAGCTCGAGCACGGCGCCGAGTCGGTTCCGATGGACGTGAACCCTGCAGCGGCGCATATGTTTATCGTAAATCCGCTTTCGGGCCGCAGTTTGGCCGGTCTGTTTAGCACCCACCCGCCGATCCCCGAGAGGGTGGCGCGACTTAAAAAAGCATTCGAATAAAGAAGGCCTTTGAAATTACGCAAAAGGGAAGGGTCCGCTTGCAACGGACCCTTCCCTAATCGGCTACCAAGCCGCCGGTACTTATACCTGGCGACTACGGTAGACCTCTTAGCAGCAATTCATCGTTAGCGTCATCACCTACGACAGTGCTACTGTCAACGTGGCTTGGACTATCCGCATTCCAAACCGTTGGGTTATGACAATCAAGACACACGCTATCCACATCATGTACCGTATAGCTTGTAGGACCAACGGTTCTCGTTTCACCGACGCCGATCAGCTGCCGTCAAAACCGAGACCGAAGAGGTCGTCTTTAAGCATCATCCAACCAAGCGTGCGGTGCGGCCAACTAAAGCCGTCATCCGAGCAGAAACTATTGATTGTTGCCGAATCGACAATCGTCGTAGTAGTTCTCCAATCGCTCGGCCAATCAACGTCACGGGACTTCTTATAGAAGGCGTAGGTGACGCCGGCCGCCGTCCAACTGTTTTCGTACATATTTTGCTGGCCGGTGCTGGTATTGAAGACATAGTATGTCGATAGCTTCTGGCTATCATCTGCGGCATCGGCAGTGCTCGTCGTATATGCTATGGTTGTTGCCGTTATGCCGACCACGGTTTCCTGATGGCAGGTACCGCATGCACTTGAGCCTTTATGGCAGTTACGGCAGTGCGGGCCAAAGTCGTTGTTATCCTCCGGATTAAACGTCATTTGGCGTGATCAGTGCCGTGGCTGCGCATCGTGACCGTAGGCCAGATCGTAGTTGCCCTTCCATTCGGGAGTATCCGTGCTGTGGCCCTGGTCGCGCAAGGCGCGGTCTTCGCTGAAAAGCGGCGCCTGGATCGTATGCAGCCCCGCATTGCCGTCATGGCAATCGGTGCAAAACTCGGACACATTCCACACCCGCGCTGATGCCGACATGTTTCGCTGGTTATACCCGATGCTCGTATCCGATGTAGAGGCCGCGCCAATCGGGCTATTCCAGTCGGTCGCAATCTTGTTGACCGGATACGGCGTGGTGGTGTCGAACTCGTTAAGGCCTGCCGTGATCGCATCCGATATTTCGGCGCCGGCGGTTACGGTAATATCGGGGTCGCCGGTAATACCGCTTGCAACCGTAGTATTTGCCCCCGCGGTCTCCCTATCCGGGTCTTTAACGAGAAGCCAACTGCCGGAAAGATATACCGGCCCCGTTGAAATATGGGTCGGGTCTCCGGGAAGGATATCGTGCCCCGGGTTTGCGATACCAAATACCCTGGTCATGGTCACGCCGTTGATCGTTGTCTGCGTTTCCTCGCCAACCGGATCGCCAAGGCCGTCAAAGCCGAGCATTCTCGCCGGGTTGGCGTGCGGGCTGTGGCAGTCGAAGCATGAGAATCCGCCAAGCCAGTAATTTGGCGTATATGCCGGGAAGGTATCATCCGGGGCCCTCCATTTGCCGGTTTGGATACCGAACCCAAGCGTATGACCCACGTTGTACTCGGTCGTGACGTTGTCATCGTTATCCATCTGAATGTTAAAGCCCGAGCCGGCGCCAAACCCGTGGCACCAGTCGCACGCCTCAAACCTGGTATCAGATCTTAACAACTTAAACTTACCGGCTGCACGGTGGACTGCATGGCACTCACGGCAACGGTGGGTAGTGGTTAAGTAGCCGCCGTGGGGTCCGGCGCTAAATATATCGGCTATGCCGTCACTGTCCGAGTCGGCCTGGTCGCCGACGCTTGTATATGATTGCGGGTCGTTATAGTTGTAGCCGTCTATGCCCATTGTATACGGGCTATTCCAGGTACCATACTTGTGGGCGCTTGTAGTGCTCCCGTTGAAGTATACGGTCAAACCACCCGACTGAACCGCCACGCCCTGGTTATACTCGGCCCACACATCGGTGTTTGCGGTGGGCAGGCTGTATGTCGTGGGGCCAATATCGCCCCCCGCGGCGAGAGCAACCCCGCTTCCTGCTGTTAGGGTAAGACCTGTAACTATAAGAGCTACAAAACTTTTTCTCATCTAGGTCACCTCCTTTCTTAAGCGGCGCAATAACCGCTTGAAGATGGTGTGCTACAAAAAAGACAAAGTGACCGATCGATTACCGGCGAACGGTTATAATAAGTGCTTTGTTGTAAACTGCGAACATTACTACGGCATCGCTTCAATCGCTCAGCCACTTAAAATTCGGGACAGATATGCTGTTAAGCCGTATCCTGGCCCTTTTAGGCTATATAGAGGGTAGTATCGGTTTACGCTGGGCATACTTTAGAATACGGCTCTTCGGAGGAGTGTTCAGGGGGCGGTTGCTTACAAAATAAAAGGGTCCGCTGGCCAAGCGAACCCTTTAGTTGCGCGCAATATAACCTTAAGTGTTTAAAATAACGCTGTGCTTCGCTACCCGTCGGCAGTCGGCACCTGTGCCGTATGACGTACAGCCATTACGGCAAGCCTCTTTGAATTACATCATCATTGTAGATGGTGTTGCCGCCGGTGTCAGTATGGTTGCTTGAGCTTGTCGCTCCCCAAACTGTTGGGTTGTGGCAATCCAAGCAGACGCTGTCTACGTCATGCGCGGCTACGCCATTGCCGTAAGCACCTTGTCTGCTTTCGCCGGCACCGACAACTTCGCTGTCCTGTCCTGCGGCTCCAGTGCTATCACCGGATATACCGATGTCGATACCAAAGAGGTCGTCTTTGAGCATCTTCCAACCGAGTGTACGGTGCGGGAAGCTTAGACCATCGTCAGCGCAGGTTGCGCTAACCGGGTCTACGGCATCTCTCCAGGATGCTGACCAGTCAACTGTACGCGAACTCTTGAGCTGACCAACGATCTTAGGTAGTATCGCCGTATCAGTACCATTAGGAGTTGGCGTCGTGAGAAGCGACGCTGCGATCTCGTTGGCATAGCCGTTGCTGGTCTGCGTCAGCTCGTACATGGTGAGCGGCGCATAGTTACTCGCGGCCGGCTCGGGCCAGCTTCCCGGAGCAAACAGCGCATCGATGCTGGCTGCGTCAAAGTTGCTCGCAAAGTCTAGCATGGACGCGAACAACCATGTGATCGCGGCGCGGCCGTTATCGGCTGCATCAGCTACCGGCGCAGCGGTATCGGTGTTGATACCCTCGAGGTACGAGTTGGTGTTGTGGCATGCGCCACAACCGCTTGAACC
>NZ_PFNG01000173.1:0-3520 GCF_002791875.1 Candidatus Aquicultor secundus
CAGAGGTCTGTGAGTGCCCGCTAGATTCTTCGCTCCGCTCAGAATGACACAATAATTATGGTGTTCTGGCACTAGGCGTAGATAAACTATTCTAAGATGATGGTTTTATTCTGGCTCCTGGCTTCTGTTTTTCTATTAAGATATACTTAACTTAATCCGGGTTTAAGTGAAGCACTTAGTTTCGGTAATCGTACAGTGCCGCGCGTATGCTTTTCGTAGTTATACGGCGGCATTAAAAAGGGTGGTGGGTTTTTGCGTATTGTAGTGACCGGGGGGGCCGGTTTTATCGGCTCTAATATCGTTGATGCGTATATCGAGGCGGGCCATGATGTGGCCGTCATCGATAATCTCTCAAGCGGAAAAGAGAGCAACGTGCACCCCAAAGCACGTCTCTATAAACTGGATATCCGCTCGCCCGAGGTCGAGCTGGTATTTGCCAAAGAAAAACCGGATGTTCTTAACCACCACGCCGCGCAAATCGATGTCAGAAAGTCGGTGGTAGACCCGGCCTATGACGCACAGGTAAACATCGTCGGCATGATCAACCTTCTTCAGATGTGTATCAAGCATGAGGTAAGAAAAGTCATCTTTGCTTCCTCTGGTGGGGCTATTTACGGAGACCCGAGCGTATTGCCGGCAGACGAGAACACCCCGCTCGATCCGCTTGCCCCCTACGGCGCGGCAAAGGTCGCCGGGGAGTACTACTTAAGCTGCTTTAGCGCTCTTTACGGGCTCAACTACACCGCGCTTCGCTACGGCAACATCTACGGGCCCAGGCAAGACCCCCATGGTGAGGCCGGCGTTATCGCTATTTTTTCCCAAGCAATGCTTAAGGACCACGAGGTCAAGATATTCGGCACCGGCGAGCAGCTGCGCGATTACGTGTTTGTAGGTGATGTCGTGCGGGCGAATGTTCTCTCGCTTGAGAAGGGGAATAACCGGAGGATAAACATAGGAACGGCTACCGGCACGTCGGTTAACGAGCTTTTTGACCGGCTCAAAGGTATCACCGGATATGCGAAAGATGCGGTCTATTATCCCGTCAGGCACGGCGAGCTTGAGCGGACATATCTCGCCAATGAGAAGGCAAAAGACGAACTCGGCTGGGTGCCGCAGGTTGATATCCAGCAAGGGCTGGAGCGTACCGCAGAGTTTTTCAGACAACAACCGGTTAAGGCATAATGCGAGGTTTTGCATGGGTCAAGATAAGTTAAAAGTACTCTCTATTTTCGGGACACGTCCCGAAGCGATCAAGATGGCCCCCGTAGTCAAGGAGCTGGAGCGCCGCCCCGATAGCTTTGAATCGGTTGTGGCGGTTACCGCTCAGCACCGCGAGATGCTCGACCAGGTGCTCGACCTTTTTAAGATAGAACCCGATTACGACCTGGATATCATGAAACCGGGTCAAGACCTTTTCGATATTACGAGCAGGGCGCTGCTTGGGTTAAAGCCGGTTCTTGAAGACGCAAAGCCGGACATCATCCTTGTCCAGGGCGATACGACGACCACCTTTATCGCGGCGCTCGCGGCCTTTTACTTAAAAGTGCAGGTCGGCCATGTCGAGGCGGGTTTGCGCTCCTTTGATAAGCACCACCCGTTCCCGGAGGAGATAAATAGGGCGCTAACAACCGTTATTGCGGATTACCATTTTCCGCCCACCCAGACGTCGAAGCAGAACCTTCTGGCCTGCGGCGTACCCGAGGAGCGCATTTATATAACGGGAAACACCGTTATCGATGCGCTTATCCAGACCATTAAACCGGGCTATACATTCACGCAACCCGATCTCAAGGCGGTCGATTTTGATAATAAACGAATCATTTTAGTCACGTCGCACCGGCGGGAGAATTGGGGCGAACCGCTACGGCAGATATGCCGGGCGATTAAGGAAATCGCTCAGAAGAATCCCGATATCGAGGTCGTGTTTTCCGTTCACTTAAACCCGCTGGTGCAGCAGACGGCACGCGAGATCCTGGGCGGCGTCGAACGCGTTCACCTAATCAAGCCGCTTGACTACGAACCGTTCGTCCAGCTGATAGACAAGTCGTACCTTATATTGACCGATTCGGGCGGGATACAAGAGGAGGCCCCATCGCTCGGCAAACCCGTGCTCGTGTTGCGCGAGGTCACCGAGCGCCCCGAAGGTGTGGAGGCGGGTACCGTGCGGGTGGTCGGGCGCGATATGGGCAAAATAGTCGATGCGGCCCAGCTTTTGTTGGGTAATGCTGCGGAATACAATAAAATGGCCCGCGCCGTTAATCCCTATGGGGACGGACATGCGAGCCAAAGAATAGCCGATATTCTGGAAAAGCAGCGAATAGCGATTAACGATTAATAAGGAATACAGGTTAAGTTATCCCGCCAATCACCGGTTTTAAAAGAGATGTAAAAGAGATGGGATATGAGATATGCTCTACGTCGTAATACCCGCATATAACGAAGAAGGCAACCTCGGCATCCTTGTCGAGGGCATTGCAAATATGGCGCAGGCGAATGGGTTTGCCTACACCATTATAGTCGTCGATGACGGAAGCACCGACAAAACACCCGATATCATCAAGGAATTATCCGCTAAGTATATTATTCTGCCCCTTGAGAACCAGCCGAATGCCGGTCTTGGCAGAACGATGGCAAAAGGCTTAAAGAAAGCCGCCGAAATAAGCGCAGATGGGGATATAATTATAACCCTCGATGGCGATGCGACGCATGACCCGGTTTACATGCCACCGATGATTGAAAGAATACGGCAGGGAAACGATATCGTTATCGCGTCGAGGTTTGCACCGGGCGGCGTCGAGAGGGGACTGTCGTCGTTCAGAAAGTTTTTAAGCCGCGGCTCAGGCACGTTGCTCACGGCATTTTTCCCAACAAAGGGGTTGCGCGATTATACCTGCGGATATAGAGCGTTCCGCGCCGAGATTATAAAGCAGGGGTTTAGTAAATTCGGCGATGGTTTTATCCAGGAGACGGGGTTTTCGGTGACTCCCGAGATACTTTTGAAGCTTCGCTCGCTTGGTGCTAAAATCGACGAAGTGGGTTTCATGCTTAAATATGACCAGAAGGTCGGCAAAAGCAAAATAAAGGTATCCAGGACGATAATCCAGTATCTCAAGATGATCATCAAGTTTAAGCTCAGAGGACTCTAGCCCCATAGAGCTATCTATAGCCATATGGGGCGAATACTTGATTTTATAATTATGCAGGGAGAGAACGATGGTAAGATCAATCGCATTGATAGTATTTAGTATCACGCTCGCTATTGCCGGGCAGTTGCTGCTAAAAAGCGGCATGAATCAGGTCGGCCGTATCGGTACCGGCGACCTGGTCTACTACAAAGACATGCTTATCAAGACATTCTTGCATCCCTATGTCCTGTTTGGCTTAGCCCTTTACTTTCTATCCTCGATTGTCTGGCTCATCGTTCTTTCAAGGGTTAACTTAAGCTTTGCGTATCCCTTTGCGGGTCTTGGCTATGTAATTGTTATGATTATTTCCTGGCGTTTCATGAACGAGCCGGTTA
>NZ_PFNG01000262.1:0-3495 GCF_002791875.1 Candidatus Aquicultor secundus
TTGTGAACGTCAGCGACATCATGACAAAAAATCCTGAATCTGCTCAAGTTACCGATTCCATTATGAATATCGCTTCTATGATGAGGGATATCGATGTGGGCTTCATGCCGATTCTGGATGGCAATATCTTAATCGGTGTCGTGACCGACCGCGACATCGTTATTCGTGCGGTTGCCGATGGCATGGATATTGAGAACACAAGTGTTGGCGAAATTATGAGTTCCGACCTACATGTCGTATCACCCGATACCGACCTGGACGAGGCCGCGCATATCATGGAGGAGTTTAAAATAAGGAGATTGCCGGTTGTCGATCAGGATGGACTGCTGGTAGGAATACTATCGCTTGGCGATATAGCAGTGCGCAGCCAGAATATCGAGGAGGCCGGTGAGGTCTTGGAGCAGGTTTCGGAGCCCAGCCGTCCGGAAATGGCCGCTTAGCGTGTAATCAGCGTGTGGTAATGGACAACTAAAGCCAAGTAGCTGGTTGTATTAGCTAATGGCTACTTGGCTTTTCTTTTGTTTATGGGTCGCCGTGTTATTACCGCTAACTCGATTGTTCTGTTTCGTCTTCTTTATGCGCCGCCGATGATGCAGTGTAAGCCCAAATGCCGAAGCCGAGAATTAAGACCAAAATAACCAGCGTTGCTATTTGCTCGATAGTCAAGGTGTACCTCCTAAACCTAAGACCTAAGATCTAATCTGTCCGGTTCCTTCTATAACGTATTTCGTAGACGTGAGGGCTGTCAAGCCCATAGGGCCCCTCGCGTGAAGTTTTTGTGTGCTGATACCTATTTCTGCACCCAGCCCGAACTGCGAGCCATCGGTAAACCGTGTCGAGGCGTTTACGTAGACGGCCGCAGCATCCACTTCTTGCGTAAACTTGCGCGCCGACTCGAGGTCTTTGGTGATAATCGCTTCGGAGTGCCTGGTCCCATAGGTGTTTATGTGGTCGATCGCCGCCTGGGTGGAATCGACTACACGAACCGCTATCTTAAGCTCCAGATACTCGGTAAACCAATCCTTCTCGGTCGCTTCTTGCGCTGTAGGAATGTATTTCCTGGTCGTCTTGTCCCCGATGATGGTCACGCCCTGCGCCGTCAGGTCCGCACCCACCATTGGCAGAAATGTTTCTGCGATTTCCCTGTTCACAAGCAACGTTTCTGCCGCATTGCAAACGCTGGGGCGCTGGCACTTGGCGTTTATAACTATCCTCTTGGCCATCTCAAGGTCGCCGCTCGCATCCACGTAAATATGGCAGTTGCCCGCACCCGCCCAGAGAACCGGCACCGTGGCATGCGACACCACAGCATGAATTAACTCGGGCCCGCCCCTTGGAACAAGCAGGTCGATAAAATGGTCGAGCCTCATAAGCTCTTTTGCCGCTTCGCGGTCGGGATTTGCCAGCGCCTGAATGGCGTTGGCGGGAAGCCCGGCCTCGGTTGCCGCGTTTGCGATTACTTCCGTGAGCGCAAGGTTGGAGTGAAGCGCCATCGAGCCGCCCCTCAGAATAATCGAGTTTCCGCTTTTCGCACAAAGACCCGCCGCTTCGACTGTGACATTCGGCCTCGCCTCATAAATAATCGCCACAACGCCTAGGGGGACCCTGACTTGGCGTATGTCCAGGCCGTTCGGCACACGCCATCCCTTAATCGTTTCGCCCACCGGATCGGTAAGAACCGCCACATCGTAAAGCCCTTCGGCCATCTCTTTAACCCTCACCGAGGTAAGCATCAACCGGTCGAGCAGCGATGAGCCTATCCCGGCAGCGGCCGCTGCTTCCATGTCCTTTTCGTTGGCGGCCAATATGTGCTCAGCGTTGGCAACCAGAGCTTCAGCCATACTGATCAACGCATTGTTTTTCTGTTCTGTGCTCAACGTCGCCATCGCCGCCGCGGCGGTCTTGGCCCTCTTCCCGATCTCAACAACTTCAGCCCGCAAACGCTCTATCTGCGCCATCGTCGTAAATCCCCTCCCTAGCGTAAAATTACTAAACAATCCCTATGGATAATCTCTTCGTTGTTCATGCTCTCGGGATACTTTTCCATGGCCTCAGAGGTTTTCAGACCCTTTATCCGGTCCACCTCATCCGAGGAGTAATTGGTTATCCCTTTTCCAAAAATCCGCCCACGCATATCTTTTATATTTACCGCATCGCCTTCCTGGAACTCACCTTCGCTTGCAACAACGCCGGCCGGCAGGAGACTTTTGCCCGATGCGATGAGAGCGTTAACCGCACCGTCGTCAACGGTAATGCTTCCAGCGGTCGACTTGCCGAACGCGATCCAAAGTTTACGACCGCTTAATTTCTTTTTTCTTGGTATAAAGAATGTGCCGATTCGCTTGCCATCCATTATGTCTACCAAAACGTTCGGCCTTCGCCCGTTTGTGATAACCATGCCGACACATGCGAAAATGGCGATCCGGGCCGCCTGCACTTTCGTGGCCATACCGCCCGAGCCAAACTCGCTACCGACGCTACCGGCCAGATCCTCCAGCTCAGAGGTAATATCTTTGACCTCCGGGATAAGACAAGCGTCTCCGCCAAAACGCGGGTCGCATGTGTAAAGCCCTTCGATATCCGAGAGCAGTATCAAAATATCGGCATTGACAAGATTGGCGACCAGCGCCGCAAGCGTATCGTTGTCGCCGAATTTAATCTCATCGACAGCCGTTGCGTCGTTTTCGTTAATTATTGGGACTATTCCCAATTTAAGCAAAGTCTTGAGCGCGTTGCGTGAGTTAAGGTATTGCTGCCGGTGGACGATGTCGTGCTGGGTCAGCAAAACCTGGCCGACTTTTAATCCGTGTTCGCTGAAAAGCGTTGCGTATTCGTGGAGCAGTAACCCCTGGCCAACCGATGCAGCGGCTTGTAGCTCGGGTATGGCGGCCGGTCTGGCTTTGAGCCCCAGACTTTCGACTCCGGCGGCGATAGCGCCCGAAGAAACGATTACGACCTGGTAATCCTTGGCCCTAAGTTTCGCCACCTGATCGACTATGTTTTTTAGCTGCACGTGGTCGATTTCGCCCGTGCTCTTGGTAATAGTGCTCGTCCCAAGCTTAATAACTACTCGACGAGCATTACGGAAGGCATTCAGTCCTTTGCAATTAATTTGCACCTCTGTGTGTTGGATTATAAAGCTAATAAACATTTTAGCATGTTTACCTGCTAATAAGTAAGGGTCCAGAGGCCGGGGTTCGGGGAAAACCTTCTTTTTACAATAGTTTAGCTACGCCTAGACGCTGATAAGTTGCAGTCGCTGTGGTTGCACCCGAGATTCTTCGGCTATCGCCTCAGAATGACATGTACTCGCTACTCACTCTTACCCACTCCCTCTACCCACAACCCATTCACCTATCAACCCATTCACCCGCTATTAACCCATTCATCTATCAACCCATTCATCTATCAACCCATTCACCTATTAACCGGTCTTCCCGGAACCCCGGACCCTGGTCTCTGGACACTATAGAGTCTCTGGACCCTGGTTAGAAT
>NZ_PFNG01000019.1:0-15042 GCF_002791875.1 Candidatus Aquicultor secundus
AGGTTTTTTATTAGTAAACCATATTTGTTTTAACTGCCAGCGGCGATCGACCACTCGCCCTGGGATTTGCTGATGATCTCCTCCGCGATGCTCGGCGGAAGTTCCTGGTACTGCTTGAACTGCATTGTGTACACTGCTCGACCCTGCGTCTTAGACCTTAAGTCGGTCGCATAGCCGAACATCTCGGAAAGCGGTACATTCGCCCTGATGACCTGGGTGTTGGCTCTTGGTTCCATGCCCACGATATGGCCGCGGCGCGAGCTTAAATCTCCCATGACATCGCCCATATACTCTTCAGGAACAACAACCTCGACCGCCATAATCGGCTCCAGTAAAGCCGGGCTTGCCTTCTTCATGGCATCTTTAATCGCCATTGAACCGGCTATCTTAAATGCCAGCTCAGACGAATCTACCGGATGGTATGAACCATCATGTAGCGTTACCTTAATATCAACAACAGGATAGCCCGCCATAATACCGGCGGTCATAGCCTCTTGCATTCCCTTATTAACCGCCGGGATGTATTCCCTCGGCACCTTGCCGCCGACAACTGCATCGACAAACTCATAGCCCTTTGCCGGGTTCGGCTCGACGTCGATAATGACGTGTCCGAACTGACCGCGACCACCGGTTTGCCTTATATAGCGTCCCTGTACATTCTTAACGGCTTTGCGTATTGTCTCGCGGTAAGATACCTGCGGACGCCCGACATTTGCCTGCACTTTAAACTCACGCATTAACCTGTCGACGATAATCTCGAGGTGAAGCTCGCCCATGCCCGCTATGATGGTCTGGCCCGTCTCTTCATCGGTTTTAACCCTGAACGTCGGGTCTTCTTCCGCAAGTTTCGCAAGAGCAGTTGAGAGCTTCTCCTGATCGACCTTTGTCTTGGGCTCGATGGCAACAGAGATAACCGGCTCCGGAAATACCATTGACTCGAGCATAATCGGGTGAGCCTTAGTGCACAGCGTATCTCCGGTAGTTACTTGCTTCAGGCCAACGCCGGCAACGATATCACCTGTGCGGACTTCGCTCTTCTCTTCACGGTGATTCGCGTGCATCTGTAAGATTCTGCCGATCCTCTCGGTCTTACCGGTGGATGCGTTCATTACGCTGTCGCCGGCTTTCAGCACACCGGAGTACACCCTAAAGAAGGTAAGCTTACCGACATACGGGTCGACCATTATCTTAAACGCAAGCGCCGTAAACGGCTCGCTATCTGAAGCCTCGCGCGTGACAACCGTATCCTCTTTGCCGGGAAGCGTCCCGGTAACCGGAGGAACGTCAAGCGGAGACGGCAAGTAATCGTTAATCGCATCGAGTAGCGGCTGGACGCCCTTGTTCTTAAAGGACGATCCGCAAAGAACCGGTGTGATAGCGGCATCAAGCGTTGCCTTACGAATACCGGCAATGATTTCTTCCTTCGTCAGCTCTTCGCCATCAAGGTACTTCTCCAGAAGCGACTCATCATATTCGGCGGCGGCCTCCAATACATGCTGGCGGTACTCCTCGGACTGGGCCATATATTCTTTCGGGATTGCGGTCTCCTCAATCTGCGTGCCGAGGTCATCCTTATAAAAAACGGCCTTCATGTCGACAAGGTCGATAATTCCGGCAAACTGATCTTCGCTTCCAATTGGAAGCTGCAGAGCGATCGGGTTGGCGGAAAGGCGACTCTTCATCATCTGTATCGCGTTAAAGAAATCCGCACCCGTCCTGTCCATCTTATTGATATACGCAATTCTCGGGACACGGTACTTGTCCGCCTGGCGCCATACCGTCTCAGACTGCGGCTCAACGCCACCGACCGCGCAGAATACGGCGACCGCACCGTCGAGTACACGTAGTGAGCGTTCGACCTCGACAGTAAAGTCCACGTGCCCTGGTGTATCTATAATATTAATTCGATGGTCGTTCCATAAGCATGTTGTAGCGGCCGAGGTAATTGTAATACCCCGCTCCTGCTCTTGAACCATCCAGTCCATAACGGCCGTGCCCTCATGAACCTCACCAATTTTATGTGTTCGACCGGCATAGTAAAGTATCCGCTCGGTAGTCGTTGTCTTACCAGCATCGATATGGGCCATAATCCCGATATTTCTTATTTTTTCAAGTGGAAATCTTGTCGACATAAACCTTTGAATCCTTCCTAGATAAACACAAACTCATACAACCTTGCTACAACAGAGTGCTTCAGCGTCGAGAGTGTACTCTGCAATTACCGGTCGAACGCTACCAGCGGTAGTGAGCGAAGGCACGGTTGGACTCAGCCATCTTCTGAAGGTCTTCCCTCTTCTTCATAGATGCACCAACACTGTTTGCGGCGTCCATAATCTCGCCTGCCAACCTCTCGGCCATTCTTTTCTCTTTACGCGCCTTTGAATATCCTGTTAACCAGCGAAGCGCCAGTGTTGTGGCCCTTGGCCCTGGAACTTCAACCGGAACCTGATACGTGGCGCCGCCGACCCTGCGGGGTCTTACTTCAAGCGCCGGCCTGATATTGTCCATCGCCTTACGATATACCGTAACGGGGTCGGAACCCGTCTTGTCCCTGATAATATCAAAGGCCTCATAAACAACCTGCTCGGCAACACCCTTTTTGCCGGCTGTCAGAATCGCGTTCATCAGCTGTGCAACGAGCTTGTTGTTGTAGACCGGATCGGGCAATATTTCTCGCTTTGTAACTGGTCCTTTTCTCGGCATTTCTATCCTCCAAAAAAGTTCTTATTACTTACTTGCTTTTGCTCCATATTTGGAACGAGATTGTTTGCGATCCGATACACCGGCCGCATCCAGAGCAGCCCTGATTATTTTATAACGGACACCCGGCAGATCTTTAACACGGCCACCGCGAACGAGAACTATTGAGTGCTCCTGCAGGTTGTGTCCGATTCCCGGAATATAGGCCGTGACCTCCATTCCATTGGTCAACCTTACCCTGGCGACTTTCCGCAGAGCTGAATTCGGCTTTTTCGGTGTCGTTGTATACACACGGGTGCAGACGCCTCTCCTCTGAGGAGCGCCTTGCAACGCTGGTGTTGCCGTTTTGCTCGGCTTTTCTTTTCTACCCTTTTTTACCAGCTGGCTAATCGTCGGCAAACTGTACACTCCTTCTTAAAATCTAGCTTAATGTTGCTTCTGTTCTTTGTATTTGTCCCTATTTTTATCTCTATTTCAGCATACTGCACGGCTTTAATGCCGTGCAGTTGATTGACTAATTTAAATTCGCACGAGATTGCAGGTCACAGCAGATTAATATATCAGTCTTCTTCCTCGTTGTCAACATCTGCTGAGATATACGGCTCTTCCTCAGTCTCGGGAGAGGTTACTTCGCTAGCAATCTCAACCGTACCTATAAGAGACGGGCCTTCCTCCATGAAGGACTCGGTATCTTCGCTAAAGAAGAGGTCCTCCGGACCCTCGCCTTTCACGACCTCCACGAATGGTTCCTCCTCCTCGCCGATCGCCATAACCCTGATCGAGCGGTACCTGCTCATGCCGGTCGCAGCCGGGATGAGTTTACCGAGGATAACGTTCTCTTTCAAGCCGAGCAGCGGGTCGCTCTTGCCGGCGATCGCCGCATCGGTAAGAACCCTCGTGGTCTCCTGGAACGATGCCGCCGATAGGAAGCTGTCCGTCGCAAGAGACGCCTTAGTAATACCGAGCAAGGTCTGTTTCGCCGTCGCCGGCTCGCCACCCTCCGCGATCACGCGCGCGTTTTCATCCTCGAATTGAAGCCTGTCGATAAGCTGGCCCGGCAAGAGATCGGTGTCACCCGGCTCTGAAACGGTGACCTTTCGCATCATCTGTCTTACGATTATTTCGATGTGCTTATCGTTGATATCAACGCCCTGGCTCTTGTAGACCTCCTGGACCTCGCCCACCATGTAGAGTTCAACCGCCCTACCGCTGATTCGCAGGATGTCGTGCGGGTTCAAGCTTCCTTCGGTCAGCTGGTCGCCGGCCTGGACCTTATCGCCGTTCGATACCCTCAAACGAGCGCGCCTCGAAACCTGGTATATGCGCTCCTTGCCTTCGCCGCCTTGGACGATGATCTTTCTCAGTTTTTCAGTTTCTTTAATCTCAACAATACCGCCGATCTCGGCAATCTGGGCCTCGCCTTTCGGACGACGTGCCTCGAACAACTCGACTACACGCGGTAGACCGTGCGTGATATCCTCACCCGCAACACCGCCGGTATGGAAGGTACGCATGGTAAGCTGCGTGCCCGGCTCGCCGATGGACTGGGCGGCGATGATACCGACGGCCTCGCCGATATCGACAAGACGCCCGTTCGCCAAACTCCAGCCATAGCACTGGCGGCATACGCCGTGTTTTGCTTCGCAGGTAAGTACGGAACGTACCATAACCTGCTTGACCCCCGCGTCTTTCAGGCGAAAGACATCCTGGTTTCTTATTTCAGATCCCCTGGCAAGGATAACTTCCTTGCTCTCGGGATGCACAACCGTTTCAAGAACTACCCTTCCCATGAGGCCGTTCTTGTTTGCCTCATCTTCAGGGTCGAGTACCGGAACCGGGATTCCCGATTCGGTGCCGCAGTCGATCTCGCGGATGATGACATCCTGAGAGACGTCGACAAGCCTTCTCGTCAAGTAACCGGAGTCGGCGGTTCTTAGCGCCGTGTCAGCAAGACCCTTACGGGCGCCGTGCGTAGAAATAAAGTACTCGAGAACCGAAAGTCCCTCGCGGAAGTTCGCCTTGATCGGACGATCGATAATATCTCCCTTAGGATTAGCAACCAGACCTCGCATACCGGCAAGCTGTCTGAGCTGCTTCAAGTTACCGCGGGCACCGGAGTTGGCCATCATATAGATGGGGTTGAATTTATCAAAGTTGTTCTCCATCGCCTCGGATACGTCCTCGGTTGCCTTGGTCCAAATATCGACTACCCTTTGATGGCGCTCCTCGTTAGTGATAAGACCGCGCCTGTATTGCTTCTCGATACGGTCGACGGCAAGTTCCGGTTCGTCCAGGATATCCCACTTATTATCAGGGACTTTAACGTCGCCGATGCTGATCGTGACACCCGCACGGGTTGCGTAATGAAACCCGTGCGCCTTTATCCTGTCAAGGATTCTCACCGTTTCGCCAAGCGTTATTTCGGTGGTGCATCTCTCAACTATCCTGGCCATCTCTTTCTTGCCGACCTCGTAATTTACGTATTCAAAATCATCCGGCAGCGCCTGGTTGAAGATAATCCTCCCGATGGTGGTCTCAAGCCTGGTGCGCTCGCCTTTTGCGTTTTTCTCTCTAAGCTCGATCTTGGCCTGAAGGTCCGCCTCTCCTCCCTCAAACGCGAGGGCGGCTTCCTCCTTGCTGCCGAACACCGAGCCTTCTCCCGTACTGCCGTCGCGCTGTGCGGTCAGGAAGTAAATTCCGAGGACCATGTCCTGCGTCGGGGTTACCAGCGGACGCCCATGCGCCGGTGAGAGAATATTGTTTGCGGACAGCATGAGTACCCTGGCCTCGGCCTGGGCCTCAACAGAAAGCGGCAGGTGAACCGCCATCTGATCGCCGTCAAAGTCGGCGTTAAACGCCGTACAGACCAGCGGGTGTATCTGGATGGCCTTTCCCTCAACAAGGATCGGTTCAAATGCCTGGATACCGAGGCGGTGAAGCGTCGGCGCCCTGTTAAGCATTACGGGATGTTCCTTGATGACTTCCTCAAGAACATCCCAGACCAGCGACTTTGCCCTCTCGACCATTCTCTTCGCGCTCTTTATATTCTGCACGTGTCCGAGGTCGACAAGCCTCTTCATAACAAACGGCTTGAACAGCTCAAGCGCCATGACCTTTGGAAGACCGCACTGGTGCAACTTCAACTCCGGGCCGACAACGATAACCGAACGGCCGGAATAATCGACACGCTTACCCAACAGGTTTTGGCGGAACCGGCCTTGCTTACCTTTGAGCATATCGCTTAAGGATTTCAGCGGCCTGTTGCCCGGGCCGGTAACCGGCCTGCCGCGACGACCGTTATCAAACAGCGCGTCCACGGCCTCCTGGAGCATCCTTTTCTCGTTGTTTACGATAATCTCAGGCGCACCCAGGTCAAGTAGTCTTTTTAGCCTGTTGTTTCTATTAATAACCCTGCGGTAGAGATCGTTAAGATCGGACGTGGCAAAACGGCCGCCGTCGAGCTGAACCATCGGGCGTAGGTCCGGTGGAATAACCGGAATCGCCTCAAGGACCATCCACTCGGGCTTATTGCCCGACCTCTTGAATGCGGAGGTGACTTTAAGCCGCTTAACCGCACGACTTTTCTTTTGTCCCGTCGCAGTCTTTATCGTCTGACGCTGATCGAGCGCCTCGTGCTCGAGGTCTACGCGTGAAAGCAATTCTTTAATCGATTCTGCACCCATGCCGCCGTTGAAGTAGTCGCCGTAGCGCACTTTCAGTTCGCGGTAGAGTTGATCATCGCTGATTAACTGCTTTGGCTGTAATGACTCAAATGTGCTGAAGACTTTGCCCATCCAATCGATCTTACGCGTCAATTCAGTATTTACCTCTTTGACCAGTTTCTTGATCTCGGACTCAATCTTTTTAACTGCCGTATCCGGTGAACCACCACCGGCGACCTCCGCTTCGCCCTCTTCCGGCTCTATCTCGCCGCGGGCTATTTTAATCTTGCGCTCCCGTTGAGCCTCGATCTCAGCGAGCCTTTCCTCGGCCTGCTTCTTAGCTTCGCTGAGTTCCTCATCGAGTTCGACCTTAAGCGTCGGGATATCCTTTTCCCTCTCCTCCACATTTACATCCGTTACGATATATGACGCAAAGTAGATGACCTTCTCCAGGTCCTTCGGGGAGATATCAAGCAGGTACCCCATCCTTGAGGGAACGCCCTTGAAATACCATATGTGGGTAACCGGGGCCGCAAGCTCAATATGGCCCATGCGCTCGCGCCGGACCTTGGAGCGAGTTACCTCGACCCCGCAGCGCTCGCAGATAATGCCCTTAAATCGCACCCTTTTATACTTACCGCAATAGCATTCCCAATCCTTGGTCGGCCCGAATATCTTTTCGCAGAAGAGGCCGTCCTTTTCAGGCTTGAGCGTACGATAGTTTATGGTCTCCGGTTTCTTGACCTCGCCATTGGACCAGGCGCGAACCTGCTCGGGTGAGGTAAGACCAATTTTTAAGGCATCAAAATTGTTAATATCTAACAAAGAGTTAACCTCCTAAAAAAATAAGACTCTCGGACAGGGGTTCTGTCCCTTGCTGCACTTGTCTGTAAACCTTTACGCCTCTTCTTCGTGCGCTTCTTTTTCTTCAATTATCATAGGTTCAACATTTTCGAGGCCCGGCTCTTCGGCTTCGCGCCCGGCTGCAACCTCTCCGCGCAGATCGATGCCTAGCTCCTCCGCGGTCTTGAAGACATCGTCCTCGGATTCTTTTAGCTCGATCTCTTCGCCTTCCTCCGAGAGGACTTCGACGTTGAGACACAGGCTCTGCATTTCTTTCACGAGAACTTTAAACGATTCCGGTATTCCGGGCTCCGGAATATTTTCGCCTTTGACAATCGCCTCGTATGCTTTCACCCTGCCGACAACATCGTCGGATTTCACCGTCAGAAGCTCTTGCAAGGTGTAGGCCGCTCCGTACGCCTCAAGCGCCCATACCTCCATCTCCCCGAAACGCTGACCGCCGAACTGGGCTTTACCGCCAAGCGGCTGTTGCGTAACCAGTGCGTATGGTCCGGTTGATCTGGCGTGAATCTTGTCATCGACCAGGTGTAGTAGTTTTAAGATATAGATATAGCCCACTGTGATAGGCTCTTTAAACGGCTCTCCGGTCCTTCCGTCGTGAAGGTGCGCTTTACCGGTTACCGGAAGCCCCGCCTTCGCAAAGGCATCGCGCATTTCCTCTTCGGTAGCGCCGTCAAACACCGGTGACGCTGTAAAAACCGAGCCGTTGCTCGCCTTACCGTCATCGGACCAGCCTTTCATCGCGGCCCATCCCAGGTGAGTTTCAAGAACCTGCCCCACGTTCATGCGGCTCGGTACGCCGAGCGGGTTAAGAATGATGTCGATCGGGGTTCCATCCTCGAGGAACGGCATATCCTCCTCGGGCAGTATCTTGGAGATAACACCCTTGTTGCCGTGCCTTCCGGCAAGTTTGTCTCCCTCGGAAATCTTTCTTTTCTGGGCTACGTAGACTCGAACAAGCTGGTTGACGCCTGGGGCAAGCTCGTCGCCCGCATCCCGCAGGAACACTTTAACGTCGATAACGGTTCCGCTCTCGCCATGCGGCACTTTAAGCGACGTGTCCCTGACCTCGCGCGCCTTCTCGCCGAAGATCGCGCGCAGGAGCCGTTCCTCTGCCGTAAGCTCGGTCTCACCTTTTGGCGTAACTTTGCCTACCAGGACATCGCCGGGGTTGACCTCGGCCCCAACTCGGATAATACCCCGGTCGTCCAGGTCTTTTAAGATTTCTTCGCCTACGTTCGGGATATCGCGCGTGATCTCTTCGGGACCAAGCTTGGTATCGCGGGCATCGACTTCGTGCTCTTCTATATGTATAGAGGTAAGCATGTCCTCTTTTACAACTCTCTCACTTAAGATAATGGCATCCTCGTAGTTGTAACCTTCCCAGGGCATGAACGCCACGAGAAGATTCCTTCCAAGAGCAAGCTCCCCCATGTCCGTCGAAGGACCATCCGCGAGAACCTGTCCCTCTTTGACCTTCTGTCCCTCAAAGACAACCGGCTTCTGATTAATGCAGGTTCCCTGGTTTGATCGGCGGAACTTCTGGAGCTTGTGCTCGATCTCGGTTTTCTTGGTCTTTAGACGAATCCTATTGGCGGAAACGAAGGTTATCTCGCCGTCGTCATCGGCAACGATAATCGCACCGGTATCTTTTACCGCCCTGTGCTCGACACCCGTACCGACAACCGGCGCCTCGGTTAAGAGAAGCGGCACCGCCTGGCGCTGCATGTTCGATCCCATGAGCGCGCGGTTCGCATCGTCGTGCTCGAGGAACGGGATAAGCGCCGTCGCCACGGAGACCGTCTGTTTTGGCGAAACATCCATATAGTCGATCTTCTTGGGTTCGACGGTATCGACCTCTTCACGGATTCTTACCAGGACTTTATCCTGCAAGAACTTTCCGGTCTTCTTGTCAAGCGGGGCGTTGGCCTGCGCGATAATATATTTATCCTCAACATCTGCGGTCAAATAATCGATTTTATCGGTAACTTTGCCGTTCTCGACCTTACGGTACGGGGTCTCGATAAACCCGAACGGGTTGATCCTCGAATAGCTGGCCATAGAACCGATGAGACCGATATTCGGACCCTCAGGTGTCTCGATAGGACACATGCGCCCGTAGTGGGACGGGTGAACGTCTCGGACTTCAAAGCCCGCACGCTCGCGTGAAAGACCGCCCGGACCCAGCGCGCTTAAGCGGCGCTTATGCGTGAGGCCGGCCAGAGGGTTGGTCTGGTCCATAAACTGCGAGAGCTGGCTGCTCCCGAAGAATTCCTTAATAGACGCGACAATCGGTCGTATATTAATAAGGGTTCTCGGCGTCATCGTTTCGACGTCAAGCGTCGTCATGCGCTCACGGACAACCCTCTCCATTCTTGCAAGTCCGATGCGGAACTGGTTCTGTATAAGCTCTCCGACCGAGCGGACACGCCTGTTGCCGAAGTGATCGATGTCATCTACCTCGACAACATCGAAGCGGTCGCTAAACATCGTCGGATCAAGCAGCCCGACGATGTACTGGATGGTTGCAAGGATATCTTCGCGGGTAAGAACCGTCGTATCCGCGGGCAAGCTTAAATTGAGCTTTTTGTTCACCTTATAGCGTCCGACCTTTGCGAGGTTGTACCGCTGTGGATTAAAGAACAGGTTTTCAATAAGAGAACGCGCGCTCTCAACCGCCGGCGGCTCACCCGGACGCAGGCGTTTATAGAGTTCGACCATAGCCTCTTCGCGCGTCTCGGTGAAGTCGTGCTCGAGCGTCTGCTTTATCGGATCGGCGTTGTTGAATAGCTTTAATATCTCATCGCCGGTTCCAAAGCCCAGCGCTTTAAGAAGAATGCTTACCGGCTGCTTACGCTTGCGGTCAACGCGAACGCTTATAACGTCGCGCTTATCCGTCTCAAGCTCGAGCCAGGCGCCGCGGCTCGGAATAACCTTTCCAAGATACAAAATTTTATCGGAGTGCTTATCGACCTCACGGTTGAAATAGACACCCGGAGAGCGAACAAGCTGGCTGACGACCACACGTTCGGTACCGTTGATGATAAACGTTCCCTTGTCGGTCATTATCGGGAAGTCGCCCATATAGACTTCCTCTTCTTTAATTTCTCCGGTCGTCTTGTTAATAAGGCTGACAGTTACGTCCAACCGTGCCGAATAAGTCGTATCCCTTTCCTTGCACTCGTTTACGCTGTGCTCGGGTTCACCAAACCGGTGGCTTTTAAATTCTATCGCCAGGTTTCCGGTGAAATCCTCGATAGGGGAGATATCCCGAAAGGCTTCGGCTAATCCCTCCTCTTCAAACCATTTAAACGAATCAACTTGTACTGCGATAAGATTTGGCAGTTCCAAAATATCTGGGGTTTTGGCGAAGCTACGCCTAGTTCTTAAACCTAAATCATTTCGCAAGGGATGAATTCACTCCTTAATCGGTAATGTGGGAATATACAAACACAAAACAACAGCATAGCAGAATCTCTATGCTGTGTCAATCCGAACGGAGATACTTAGTTAAACAATTGTTTAACTTACAGAGATTATTCCCTGTTACCCTCCAATTTAAGACAAGCAAATTGAAAAGTTGCAATATAGTTTTCCGGTGTTGCTGCCTTAGCACTATAAAAGCTTGCTAATAATATTCAGTGGGTGAAGGACCATTTACCCTCACCCACTCAAATATACTATTACATTTTCAAAAACTCAAGAGTACTCGATAGTAAAAATTATTTGATTTCGACGGTTGCTCCGGCTCCCTCAAGCTGTGCCTTGACCTTCTCTGCTTCGTCTTTCGGGATGCCCTCCTTGACCGACTTGGGAGCGTTGTCAACAAGGTCTTTCGCCTCTTTTAAGCCAAGGCTGGTAAGAGCCCTAACCTCTTTGATGACCTGGATCTTCTTGTCACCTGCGCCTGTAAGGATAACATCGAAGGAGGTCTTCTCCTCTTCTGGGGCGGCGGCTGCGGCACCGGGAGCGGCCGCTACGGCGACCGGGGCGGCGGCTGTTACGCCAAAAGTCTCCTCAATCTGCTTTACCAGGTCATTCAGCTCAAGAACGGTCATGCTCTTGATCGCATCAAGTATCTGATCGTTTGTAAGTTTCTCTGCCATTTTATTTACTCACCTTCCATAAGATATAGTTTTCTCTTTACTCACTTTTTAACGTGTCCTGGTTCAAAGCCTTGTGCTTTGTCACCCGGTTGTTAGCGATTGGCGACTGGCGATTAGCGATTAGCGATTATTTCTTTAGGCTGTCCAGTTGCATGTAATTGGTTTTTAGTCGCTTTTCGCTATTCGCTGCCCTTACGCGCCTTTCTGCTGCGCAACCTGGTTCAGTACTCGTGCCAAACCGGCCGTAATCTGATTCAGGCTGCGGGCCAGTCCGTAGAGCGGGCTCTTCAAGCCTCCCATAAACATCGCGATCAGAATCTCCTTCGGCGGTATCGTAGCCAGGCTTCTCACGCTATCGCCACCGATAACGGCGCCCTCGACAAAGCCGCCCTTAAGCTCAAGCAGCTTGGTGACCCTTGCAAAATCAACAAGCGTCTTCGCGGGTGCGGTTGCATCTTCATAGCTGATCACCATAGCCGTCGGTCCAACCAAGTACGGGTCAAGCTCGGTAAGATCGAGTTCTTTGGTAGCGAGTTTAGCCAGAGTGTTCTTGAACACCTTGTACTCCACTCCCTGGGCGCGCAATTTGTTTCTCAGGTCGGATATCTGCTCGAAATTAAGTCCGCGATAATCGGTCAGGATAACGCTTTTCGCCTTACCCATTTTTTCCTTAATTTCCTCAACAGTAGCCTCTTTTTCTGGTCGAGCCATCGTAAACCTCCCCTCACACTTGCAAAGATCACATCTTGCAATGATATAAATCTAAGTCTTAAGTCTAAATAAAAAGCCTCCTGCCAGACAGCAGGAGGCATAATAACCAAAAATCCATAATCCGGTAATGGATATTTGTAGTGTACCTCGGTAGGCATTGGATTAAGCCGTACGGCGCCTACTGTCTTCGGCAATATTCAATTAGAACTTCTCTAACTTCTCTAACTTCTCTTTTATATCAAAGCGGCCGGCTACACGTCAAGCACGTATCTTAGCTAGCGGCCGCTTCTTCCTCCATGAGGTCGCGGACCTTGGTCGTATCGACCTTTACGCCCGGGCTCATGGTTGTGCTCACGCTAATGGATTTGATGTACTTACCCTTGGCCGCCGACGGTTTTGCCCTAACGAGTTCCTCAATCAAAGCCTGGTAGTTACCGATTAGCTTATCGACCGGGAAGGATATCTTACCGATTACCGAGTGGACTATACCAAACTTATCAACCCTGTACTCGATCTTACCGGCTTTTACGTCCTTGACGGTCTTGCCTACATCAAAGGTAACGGTTCCGGCCTTCGGGTTCGGCATCAAGCCACGGGGCCCGAGAAGCTTACCGAGTTTACCTACGGTCGCCATCATGTCAGGGGTGGCGATTGCCACGTCAAAGTCAAACCAGCCGCCCTGGATCTTCTCAGCCAGGTCGCCGGCGCCAACATAGTCGGCCCCGGCGGTTTCTGCCTCTTTTGCCTTCTCGCCCTGGGCAAACACGGCTACACGGACGGTCTTACCTGTTCCGTATGGCAACGAGACGGTACCCCTTACTTGCTGGTCGGCTTTCCTTGGATCAACACCGAGCTTGATATGGACCTCGGCGGTCTCATCAAACTTGGCCGGCGCGATCTCCTTTAGAAGCCTGACGGCCTCTAACGGCGAATAGAGCTTCTCACGATCGATCTTCGCCTGAACCTCGCGATACTTCTTTCCTTTTTTCATCTTTCTTTCCTCCTTGTGGTAGTGTCGGCCCACTCTTTGATGGGCCTCCCACGCAAAACCATCTTTGATGGTTTTGCCGAGCAATGGAATTGCTCCATTGATCCATTGCTCGCAAACTTAGCACTAACTTTTAATATCGACTATCCCGCGATTTCTATCCCCATGCTGCGGGCGGTACCTTCGATAATCTTCATTGCGGCCTCAACGTCGTTGGCGCTGAGATCCTGCATCTTGGTCTCTGCGATCTGGCGTACCTGGTCCTTGGTTATCTGCGCAACCTTGTTCTTTTGGGGCTCACCTGATCCCTTGTCGATCCCGGCGGCCTGCTTCAACAAGAACGCTGCCGGCGGGGTCTTCGTAATAAACGTGAAGGAGCGGTCTTCGTACACCGTTATCTCAACCGGTATAATCGTCCCGGTCCTATCGGACGTCTGAGCGTTAAACGCCTTACAGAACTCCATAATATTTACACCATGCTGACCCAAAGCCGGGCCGACCGGTGGTGCCGGATTGGCTTGGCCCCCAGGTATCTGCAGTTTTACCTTAGCCATCATCTTCTTAGCCACGTGGATACTTCCTTTCTCTACCGCCTATATTTCAGAGCCAAAAATTACAATTTCGCTACCTGATCGAAATTAAGCTCGGCTGGTGTCTCTCTACCGAAGATGGAAACCATAACCCTGACCTTACTCTGGTCAAGGTTCACCTCAGCAATAGTCCCCGTAAAGTCGGCCAGCGGTCCCGCGATAACCTTAACGGTCTCGCCTTCTTCGAACTCGACCTTCGGTTTCGGCTTCTCGAACGCCGGCCTTTGCAGGATCTTATCGACCTCTTGAGCGGAAAGCGGCGTCGGTTTGGCATTCGAGCCGACAAAACCGGTAACACCCGGCGTGTTTCTGACCACGTACCACGAGTCATCGTCAAGGTCTATTTGAACCATGATGTAGCCTGGGAACACTTTACGCTCCGTAATAGTCTTCTTGCCTGCCTTGATTTCCATGACCTCTTCCGTGGGAATAACCACTTCAAAGATCTTATCCTCCATCTCCATGGAGGATATCCGGTGCTCAAGGTTAGCCTTAACCTTATTTTCGTAACCTGAATACGTATGTATCACGTACCACTGTTTTGTCATGTTTGCTAGAGCCTTGAAAAAGCTCTCCTCCTACGCTGAGAATATTTTAATAACCGCGACGAACAACACATCTATCAATCCTATAAATATCGCAAAGAAAGCCACAGCCACCAAAACGACAACTGTTGATGCAACCACTTCATCTCTGCCAGGCCAGATAACCTTGCCCAACTCGACTTTTACATCCTTGAAAAACTTTCCTAACGAGTCAAATCCTTTTTTCTGTGCAGGCTGTGTAGCCTTCTTCTCAGCCATACTCATTTCCTTCCCGTTTCTAGATGCTGGAAACTAGAGACAGATACTAGTAACTTGAAACTTGACCAGCACTAATGCACCTCGCCGGAGCTATCCCAAATCTCTATCTCGGCAGGGCTGGGGGGATTCGAACCCTCAACACCCGGTTTTGGAGACCGGTGCTCTAACCAATTGGAGCTACAGCCCTCAGTACGCGATAGAATCACGTCCATAATGGATTATCTATCGCGCTAAATTCTAGTGACAAGTATAATTAGCGTGTTTCCCTATGTAAAGTATGCGACCCACACCACTTGCAGAATTTCTTCATCTCCATACGGTCGGGCTTTTTTCTCTTGTTTTTATCCGTCGTGTAATTCCTGCGTTTGCACTCAGTACACGCGAGAATAACTATATCTCGCATTGTTCCTCCTAATATATTCAAAGAATTAATGTAAACCTCTAAACCAAGGCAAAAAACAAATGGTAGTTTACACTTTACCACTGCTAATGTCAATTAACACGCGCTTAACTTGACCGTAGCAAGGTTATTTAATAATGCTCGTAATCCTACCCGCTCCAACTGTTCTGCCGCCTTCACGAATTGCAAAGCGAAGGCCTTCCTCCATAGCGATGGGG
>NZ_PFNG01000108.1:0-3484 GCF_002791875.1 Candidatus Aquicultor secundus
CCGTCGATCCTTACAACCTGCCCTATGCCTTCCCTGCGAAGCAACTTAATCCAAATCGGCGTTAATACCGCTGTTATAACCAGGGCTAGAACAGCGGTCAAAAATATCTGATACGTTGGATAGTGCAAAAAGGTTATCATCGTTTAAAATGCCCCAAGTATGTTCCCAAGTATATACGAAAGTATTTTCTAAAGTGTGTTCCTAAGAGTGTTATTAGACTATTTTTTGTTATTAGACTATTTTTACAAGTGCTCTTACGACTACTTCCAAACCAACCCCGCGTGATGCCTTAACTAATACAGCATCCCCAGGCATGATAAGTTGCTTTAACAGTTGCGCGGCAGTAGCCGCATCCGGGCACGTCACAACCGCTTTTGCGTTCATGCCGTTTTTAATGGCGCTGTCCGCCATCGCCTGACTCTCAATACCTACCGCGACCAGGATGTTTATCCTTAGAGAGGCGACGAGCTCCCCGATTTCCTTATGGGCCTCATTTGAAACGGGCCCAAGCTCCAGCATATCACCTAAGACCGCAACGTGTCTTCCCTGAGGTTGGGTCGATATATCCATAAGGGTTAGTAGTGCCGCCTGCATCGAACTCGGATTGGCGTTGTACGCGTCGTTTAAGATTAGCACATTATCGGCAGTTGTAAAAACCTCCATCCGCATGGATGTAGACCTGCAGCCTGAAAGCCCTATGCGTATCTCGTCAACGCTTAAGCCCAACTCGGTGGCGACAGCGGCAACGGCCAGCGCGTTATAGACATTATGCCTGCCCGGCACCGCCAGGCGCACGATATAATCCGTCCCTTTGCCGATATCGAGCCTGAACGATGCGCGGCCCAACTCATCGACATCGAGTTCGCTTCCGCGGATATCACCGGAGGCAATCCCATAAGTAACGGTCTTTGCGCAAGCGTACTGTGTGATATCGGGCGTCCAGAGATCATCCCCGTTTAATACCGCTACTCCGTCCTCCGGCAACGACTCGATAAGCTCCGCTTTTGCCCTGGCTATCATCTCTTCCGACCCAAGAAGCTCCATGTGCGCCTGTCCGATGTTTGTGACCACCCCTATATTGGGCTTTGCAATCTGCGCAAGCTCTTTTATCTGCCCCTGCCCACGCATACCCATCTCGACTACCAGCACCTGCGTTTCGGCATCCGTCCTGAGAATGGTCAGCGGGACGCCGATTTCGTTGTTAAAATTCTTGTCGGTGCTGACAACCCTGAATTTATGCGCCAGCACGCAGTTTAACATGTCCTTTGTGGTCGTCTTCCCCGTACTGCCTGTTACCCCGATAACCTTTATCGGGAGTTTCGACCGGTAATACGCGGCGATATCCTGCAGTGCCTTCAGGCAATCATTCACTTCAATAACAAACTGCGACCCGGCCAGCCCAACAAGCCGTTCCTTTTGGTACGAACCTTTTTCTACGAGAAAACCGGCGGCACCTTTTCTTAAGGCATCAAAGATGTACTGGTGCCCATCCGTCTCTCCTCTTAGCGGAATAAAAAGATCACCGCTTTTAATCGTCCTGCTATCAATGCTTATTCCAAGAACCTTAAAACCCGCTGAGCCGCTCAGCAGTATTCCCTCGGTGCTATCCGCTATTTCGTCTACGGTTAACGGGACCATTTCACCATCCCCCCGAGTAATTCCTTCGCTATTTGCACATCATCAAATGGTATTTTCTCGCCCGCTATCTCCTGTCCTTGCTCGTGCCCTTTTCCTGCAATTACCACAAAATCATCCTTTTGCGCCCCTTCCAGCGCCATCGCTATCGCGTTTCGCCTGTCCGCTTCGATCTCACATCGGCGGAGTAAATTCTCTTCTATCCCATTCTTTATTTCCATAATTATCTCTCTTGGATCTTCGCTTCGCGGATTATCTGACGTAATTATTACATGGTCGCTCAACTCCGCCGCAATTCTCCCCATCATGGGTCTTTTCCCCTTGTCCCTATCACCGCCGCACCCAAATAACGTTATTAGCCTTCCCTCGGTCAGCTGTCGCGCGGCGCTCAAGACCTTCTCAAGGCTGTCGGGCGTATGGGCATAATCCACAATTACAGTGAACTCTTGACCGGTATCCACCCGCTCAAATCTCCCCGGAACAGACCCCAACCTCTCAAGCCCTACTTTAATCTTTTCTAAATCAATGCCCAGCGCAATACTTACGCCTGCAGCGGCCAGTGCGTTGGATATGTTGTAGAGACCGGGCATTTTTAAATCTACGTCCACTGTCCCCGAACCGGTATGAATTTTTACGGCTGAGCCATCGGCCCTGAGCATGATTCCGCTTGCATATACCTCTGTTTTATCTTTAAGGCTATATCTGAGTTGCTTCCCTTCGCCTCTCTGTATAAGTTTGCGGCCGTATTCGTCGTCTATATTAATAACTTGATGAGGTCCCCGGCTTGCGTTGCGGTTGGTTGCTTTACCGACAGCTTGTTTCGGTGCGCAAGACCTCTTGTCAAATATGCGCTTTTTTACCTCAAAATATTCCTCGATCGTCCCATGATAATCCAGATGATCCCGGCTTAAGTTAGTAAAAACGACAACGTCAAATTCACACGCCTCAACCCGTAGCAAATCAATGGCATGTGAAGAAACCTCTATGACCGCCGCGTCTACACCTGCATCCACCATCCGCGCAAAGAATTCCTGTAAATCGAGCGACTCCGGGGTTGTTCGATCCACAGGAATTTTTTCGCTTCCAATCCTGTACTCGACCGTGCCTAGCATGCCGGTCTTGTATCCTGCAGCGCTCATCACGCTCTCAATCATATAACTGGTGGTCGTCTTTCCATTCGTGCCGGTAATACCGATTAGCTTAAGTTTTCTCGTCGGATAATCAAAAAACGCGCTCGCTATCTTCGCCATGGCTTCGCGCGTATTATTCACGACAATCTGGGTTATGGTAACCTTTGGTAGAGTTCTCTCAACGACAACCGCCGTAGCCCCTGCCTCTTGCGCTTTAAGAGCAAAAGCATGCCCATCGGCCTTAAATCCGTTAATACAAAAGAAGAGATCATCTTTTTTAACCTTGCGTGAATCATATGCAAGGCCCGATATCTCTTTATTTATGTCACCGATTATGTTGTTTATGGCAACCGCCGTAAGTATAGTCTTGAGTTTTTTTACTTGCACGTTCTCCTCCGCTAATCAATCATACCAGTGTCCGCATTTCAAGGTCCAGGGTCATGCCAAAGCATACCCCGCGCTTACTAAAAAACGCACGGCTTACTCCAAATTAAAGCGCTCGCCTATCCAAGCCGGCAAACCCCCACTAACGGCCGCTGCACACTCTAACCTGCCGAATGAAGCCAGGCCGAGCCCGCAACCAGACCACCGGATCCACGTATAAGCATCCCCTCTCCAGGCCAAACGTCAGCGTTTTCCCGAAAGCGTCACTAGTGCCAGAACACCATAATTATTGTGTCATTCTGAGCAGGTCCTTCGCTATCGCTCAGGATAAACTC
>NZ_PFNG01000066.1:0-3487 GCF_002791875.1 Candidatus Aquicultor secundus
CGCTTGATAATTTCGGCGACCTGCATGAGATCGACGTCCGGGTAGCGCTCGAGCGTGGCGCGCACCACGCCGGGGCCGCTGATGCCGACGTTGATCACCCTATCCGCCTCGCCGAAGCCGTGATAAGCCCCGGCCATAAACGGGTTGTCCTCGGGGATGTTGGCAAAGACCACGAGCTTGGCGCAGCCGATGCCGTCCTTGTCTTTTGTAAGCTCGGCGGTCTCTTTGATGACGCCGGCCATCTCGAGCACCGCGTCCATGTTGATCCCGGCTTTGCTCGACGCCACGTTCACCGACGAGCACACCCGGTCGGTTTCGGCAAGCGCCCTCGGAATGGAGTTGATAAGCTTGCGGTCCCCCGGCGTCTCGCCCTTTTGGATAAGCGCGGTAAACCCGCCGATAAAATCTATGCTAAGCTCTTTGGCGGCTTTATCGAGCACCGTCGCAATCGGAACGTAATCCTCCAAATCGCTCGACTCGGCAATCGCCGAGACAGGCGAAATCGAAATCCGCTTGTTCACGATCGGGATGCCGTATTTCTCCTGCAACGACTCCGCCACCTTAACCAGGTCTTTCGCCGACTCGGTGACTTTGCGGTAGATATTGCCGAGCAGCTTGTCGCCGTTCTCGTCGCTGCAGTCGCGCAAGGATATCCCCATCGTTACCGCGCGGATATCGAGGCGCTGCTCCTGTATCATCTCTATGGTTTCTCGTATCTCTTCAGGATTGATCAGCATTGGCATTGTCATACTCCCCTAGAGCCTGTGCATGTAGCGGAAGATATCCTCATGCTGCACCGTAATTTTTACGCCCAGCTCGTCCGCTACCTCGTTGAGTTTGTCCTGCAAACCGGCGATGGGAGTGATATCCTCATCCAATGTTACCAGCATGATCATGGTAAAGAAGTCCTGCATGATGGTCTGGCTTATGTCCTCGATATTCACGCTGTTCTCGGCGAGCACCCGGCTTACGCCTGCGACGATCCCCACACGGTCCATGCCGAGAACGGTTACAATAGCCCGTCGTTTCATAACGCCTCCTTGAAATAGCTGTCGGCTTTCAGCTTTTTGTAAACAACTTTAAGCACACAACTTTAAGCACACAACTTTAAGCACACAACTTTAAGCAAAATTATAAGATGGTTTATTGTAGCAGGAAACCGGGGTCAACAGGGAAAAAGGGCACGTTGGGACGGCTTTCGGTAAACTTCATTTTGCAGGCGCGGCGTTGTATGATAAGTGAAAGGTGAAATCGATATGGTAAAAGTCGTAGAGATCGCACTGGGCGACGTCGTAAAACTGAAAAAAGGCCACCCCTGCGGCGCAAACGAGTGGGAGATAACCAAACTCGGCATGGATATCGGGATGACCTGCGTAGGGTGCGGCCGCAAGGTACGCCTGATGCGCTACGATTTCGACCGCAGGTTCAGGGGATATATCAAGCGCTACCATGAAGAGCATCCCCCCGAAGCGCTTACCGACGAATCATAACGGGTAAGCGCCCGCTTAAAAATAGCAATAAAAAAAGTGCTCCTAAGTTTTTAAGGAGCACTTTTTTAGGAGCATACTTAGCGGGAGAAGTGCCATTCCCGAAGTATGGGGCATTTAAGTTAAAGAAACTAGCTTGCTATGCCTTTAGCGGACTTGTAGTAGTCGCAATCCATGCAGTTTGCAAGCTTTTGCGCGAACGTACCCTGTACCTTGCCGCCGCACATCGTTCCGGCTATACGCCAGCACTCGGTCCCACCCTTCGGGTACGCCGGACAATCGTTGGTTTTGTCCCTGCCACAATGTTTAAACTCCCAGCAATTCACTAATTATCACTCCTTATAAGGTTTCGAATACTAGATTATTTGAAGTTATCGGGTTCTATTTCCGCAGGGTTTAGCCATTATTGGTGAATTCTAGAAGTATTAGCGGTGTAAGATAGCGGCTAGTGTTCAATTTTTACGGTCGGTAAATTTTTTGAAAAACATTTAAATATTTTGAAGGAATGCAAGCGGTTGTGGCGTATATGTGCTATAGCACAATTGAATATATACGAGTATGGGCAATAAACCGGGCAAGGATAGTATTGGAGGGGCGCCATTTGAATATCTTGAAAACTGCATGCATCGCTTTGTTAGTCATTCTAGTTGCTAATATGCCGGCGGCTTACGGGTCGAGTTGGCCTATGTTTCAGTACGATGCGCAAAATACCGGCTTTAATGCTGATGAGCAGGGTATTGCCCCGCCATTAAAGGTTGATTGGGTTAAAGGGGGCGAACTCTCCACCTATGAGTTGCGTACCCGTCCGGTTATCGCAGACGGCCTTGTTTACGTCGGGGAGCGAAGTGGCTCTAGAGGTAAGCTGCTGGCAATCTCCCTCCTAACCGGGAAGTGCCTCTGGGTAATCGAGGGACTGATAGTCGAAAACGCCCCGGCACTTGCGAATGGAAGGATTTATTTTGGTGCCACTGATGGCAAGTTCTATGCCCTTGATGCAAAGAGCGGCCAGACTATTTGGTCTGTTAGCGCCGGCCCAACCACATCGCCTATTATCTTTGGCGACCGGATTTATTTTGGTACGCAAAGCGGCGGCGTCTGTGTGCTAAATGCAGCAACCGGTGAGAAACTGTGGTCGATTAACCGGTCTGGCTTCAGGTCGGCTCCAGCGGTGACCAATGACACATTATTTATAGGCGGCAATGAAGTCATTGCGCTCGATCCGTCAAACGGACAGATCAAATGGTCGTTTGCCGACCAATCACGGTCTTTTTCTGCGCCTGCGGTTAGGGGGAAATCCGTTTACGTCTCATCCGATTATTACCTGTATTGTTTGGATGCAGATAGCGGTCGTGTAAAATGGTCGCGCTATTTAGGTATCAGAAACGGTTCATCGAAAATCCCCGTATTGGCTGGAAACACCGTTTACCTAGGCGCAGTGACCGCTGTAGATGCAGATACAGGTGGGGTTAAATGGGCTTTTGACGGCAGGAACCAGTATCCTATCGTATCGGTCGCTGTTGCAAACGGCTATGTATTTGTCGGCTCAACCCGTACAGACACGACTTTAGATTCATCGAACGGCCGTATCTATGTACTAAACGCCGATACGGGTGAACTTGTTTACCAGTATTTTGCGGGGGTGTGTCACAATGATTGGTATGCGATCGATCCATCTCCATCGATAGCAGAAGGATCAGTTGTGTTGAACATGAGTACGTATATGCTGTTCTGTTTATCGCCGCCCGACCGTTCCCCACTTTTAGGTGTTTCAGTCGATAAGAATAAAATCAACGCATATGACAACGAAACGGGCAGCGTTAATTTGACCTTCAATCTAGATGCTACGGGAACGGTAACCGCTGACGTTTTGGATAGCCAAGGAACTACGGTCTACCGTCTTGCTGAAAACCAAACTTTAGGCAAGGGTGCTCACAGCCTTGTCTGGCACGGCTTAATCTACTTCCAGGAGATGGCGGATCCTGTATTAAGAGACGAGTTTG
>NZ_PFNG01000066.1:3515-3917 GCF_002791875.1 Candidatus Aquicultor secundus
GCGACAGCATTAAGCTTGGAGCTAAAATAATCGTTAAGTTGTTTGAGGTAAAAGCGCTAAAAAGGTAAATAATTCATGGAGGGGATATACGTTGTGTAAGCGATTTTTCAGGATAGCTGCGATATTATTGCTGCTCAGCTTATTGCTATTTATGACCGGGTGCGGAAGGAAGCAAAGCGTCAGTGTCGGGTACGATTTTTCCATCTTTCCCAAGAAGAAGGGGGAGGTATTAAAAAACGTCACCGTCTACCTCCCCTTCCCAACAAAAAACGGTAAGCCGATAATGGAGATTTATCGGGGCATTGAAAAGCATTATAGAGAATATCACCTGGACGATCCACCAAATGCTGTTATATCTATAGCCGATACGAAATATGGGCCTATGCTAAAAGTGCAAGTCCC
>NZ_PFNG01000214.1:0-13006 GCF_002791875.1 Candidatus Aquicultor secundus
GACACAATAATTATGGTGTTCTGGAACTAGTATGATTGCATTCCCGCTGACTTGGATATAAGAGCAAGTGCACCACATAATAAAATTCTAATCGATGTAACTCTATCCATTGAGTTACTGCGCTGTTATCACTTGCTTGAGGAGAGTGCATGCGGGATAAGCCGGGGAACGAAGCGAGATACGAGTTGCCGGGCGACGTGAACAAGCTCGTCCTGCGAAACCTCGCTCGCATTGCGGATATTCAGGGCGTCTCGACTGTGTGGATATTCGATAACAAGGCTAATATACTGTCGTATTTTAACCGTCTTAAAATAGATCTTGAGGGCGTTACTTCAAACATCGCCATGCTCGATAGCTGGGCCGACCGGGTTGAAACAAGCTTGGATTCAGAGAATATCAAGCTCGTCTATATCAAGTTCGAGAAACTGCTGCTGTTTGTTGCTCCCATTACAGAAGATAAAGCGCTGGGGATTATCTCGTCGGTTAATGCCCCGGTGGGACAGATATTCTGGTATTTGGATAGGCACGTTCCACGGCTTCAAAAAATCTTCGCGGCATAACCCGCGGTTACGATTCAGCGATTGACCTTGCCCTTGCTTGCCTGAGCTGCAGCGAGTTCGCCATGACTGCAAGCGTGCTGAGCGATACCACGACAGCCGCTACCTCGGGCCGCACCACAACCCCGGATACCACATAGAGTGCGCCAGCCGCTACCGGAAGCGCTACTACGTTATATGCGATTGCGAGGATAAGGTTCCATCGTATTTTCGCCGCTACATCTTTACCCAGTTCAAGCGTAGTAACCACATCAATTGGGTCGTTCTTTATCAACACGACCTGTCCCGGCTCTGAAGCGAGATTTGCGCCGAATGCGAAGGCGATCCCGATATCGGCCTGGCCGAGGGTAGAAGCATCGTTTGAGCTTGCGCTTACCGCAGCCACATGCCTGCCCTTATGCTGAAGCTCGTTAATAATATCCGCCTTCGCCGCAACCGGGACCTCGGCGTAGACCTTATCGATACCGACATCATCCGCAATCGCCTTCGCCGTCGTGTAGTTATCATCCGTTATTAGGGTTACGTTAATGCCCGCATCACGCAGCTTTTTTACCGCCTCTGCCGAACTGCTTCTTATGGGGTCGTAAATCCCTATAATCCCTTCTATTTTACCGTCTACCGCCGCGTACACGATGGTCTTACCCTGCTTGGCAAGCTCATCCGCTTTTTGCTCAACCAGCACCGTATTTATATCTTTCTCGGCCATCAAGCGCTTATTTCCAACCAGGATCGTGCGGGTCTCAATCTTGCCTACCGTGCCGTAGCCGGGCATTTGCCTATGCTCTTCGGCGGTCGGGATGGCTATGCTGACCTGCTCTTCGGCGGCGGCAACAATCGCCCTTGCGATATCGCTTTTCGACCCCTTTTCAAGGCCCGCCGCCAGCCGCAAGAACCCCGCCTCGGTTAGTTTTCCAACATGATAGATATCGCTTACGCGCGGGTTTCCCTCGGTAAGACAACCGGTTTTACCGAATACAACGGTATCGATTATCGCCGCCTTTTCCAAAACCGCTGCGTTCTTTATTAGTATTCCCCGCCTCAGCCCTATGCCAGCCCCGACCAGTATCGCCGTCGGAACCGCCAACGCCAACGCGTCTGGCCCGGCAACGACGAGGGTCGCCAGGGCGATTATAAGCGCAAACACTAAACCCTTGTCGCCCACAAAACCCCAGAGCACCGCCGCTAGCGTCGCTATAATAATAACCAGAGGAATAAAATACGAGACCACTGTTTCCATGGTTTGCTGCAGGGGGGCGCGCGTTCGTTGCGCGTTCTCAGCGACCGTTATCATCTGGCTGATAACGGTCGAGTCGCCTGCCCTGATCGCCTTCATAGTGAACTCGTCGACCTGGTTCACTGTGGCCGCGAGCACATCGTCTTTGAGATCCTTTTCCACAGGCTCAGGGTTCCCGGTTACAACGGATTCGTCAAGCAGCCCGTATCCATCAACAATAATCCCATCAGCGGGTATCGTATCGCCCGCCCGGATAACTATGGTGTCTCCCGCATGCACCTTTTGTATCGGGACGGTTTCTACCCCCTCATCGGTTACGACATTTGCAAGCTCAGGTAAAGCATTATACAGCGATTGGACCGGCTCGGTAATCCGCTCCCATACCAGAATTTCCATCCAATGCCCAACGAGAATAACGGCCAAAACAACGGTCGCTATTTCAAAGAATATGGTTCCTGGGATAGTAAAGGATGCAACGATACCGTACGCGTACGCGACCAGAACGGCCAGCGTCACAAGCAACGCCGCGTTGGTGGCCCCCCGCCTCAAGGCAAGCCAGGCCGAGGTATAAAAGAACCTTCCACCGTACAGTATAGCTATGGCAGCAAGCATCAAGTGAAGAAAATTCTCACCGATCGGCGGCGTTACGACAAATCCGATAAAGGGCCTGTTGGCGGGAGATGTCACGATTATGGCGAGCGCCAGGATAAGCGTTACGACAAAGGCATTTCGAAAACGCCGGGCCATCTCAGGCATGTCGACCACGTACTCGGTCTTAAACTCATACACGGATTGCCATGCAGGGCTCACCTTGTTCTTCTCCTCGCGAGCCGCATAGTCGATATTAGGTTGCGCTTGTGCACCCGCCCGCCGTTCATTCGTACTATTACGCATAAAACCGTCCGGCTCCTGACTCCTGGCTTCTGCTTTTCTTACCCTATTCTACCACTACCTAAATGTTTGCTGTGATTGCGCCGGCAGAGCAAGCGAACGCAGGCCCGGCTCGCACATCAGACCTCTAGTTACTCTTTCGAAAAAAAGGGTAAAAAAAGGCAGATATATGACTAAAAACGAATTTATCGACATCATAAGAAAAGAAGCAAAGCTCCCGGAAGAGGACGCAAAACGCGTGGCGCACTCGGTACTGCTGACCCTCAGGTCGCAATTAAGCCCGACTGAAGTCAATGATATCTATGAGACGCTCCCTCAAGATATGGATGACTTATGGACGGGCGGCTGGCTTCAACGGCTTATGGTGCGCCTGCAGGGCCTTCATAAAATGAATATAGAGGAGTTCATAGAGCAGGTACGGGAAGCGGCCGATATACGTACCTCTCAGGAGGCCGAAAGGCTGACCGGGATCGTCTTTAACGCCCTAAAAGAAGCCATCCCTTCAACAGAAGTCGAGCATGTCCAGAAGGACTTACCCGTCGAGTTGAAGGATCTCTGGAAAGCCGCATAGTTCGCCCTTGAAGCTCTCTCCGTATACCGGGGCATCTACGCCGAGTAGGTCGGCCACTGTTTTGCCCAAATCCGAAAATGTCTGACGTATCCCAAGAGACGACGGCCTGCCGAACGCAAGACCGTAGACTACAACAGGCACATATTCCCTGGAGTGGTCCGTGCTTGGAGTGGTCGGGTCGCACCCGTGATCGGCGGTAATAAATAAGGCATCCGCTGGAGTGAGTTTACTTAAAATCTCGGGAAGGCGCGCATCAACCGCCCCAAGGCCCTTTGCGTATCCTGCCGGGTCGTTCCGATGACCCCACTGCGAGTCGAAATCGACCAGGTTTGTAAAGATAATCCCGTTATCCTGCTCTTCCATAACCTTGAGCGTCATATCAACGCCATGCATGTTGCTTTCGGTATGTACAGCGGCGGTTATTCCCTGCCCCACGAATATTTCGCTTATTTTTCCAACGGCATAGACCGGATACCCCGCATCCTTTACGTAATCGAGCACCGTCTTTGCCGGCGGCGCTACCGAGAAGTCTCTTCTCCTGTGTGTGCGGGTAAAGTTGCCCGGCGTACCGATGAACGGCCTGGCGATAACCCGTCCGACCTCGTGCTCGCCCCTTAAGATAGTACGGGCGATCTCACACATCCCGTACAGCTCGTCTATCGGGATAATATCCTCATGCGCGGCGATTTGGAATACGCTGTCGGCAGATGTATAGACGATCGGCTTTCCGGTCTTCATGTGCTCCGCACCCAGCTCAGCTATAATCTCGGTGCCGGATGCGGTCTTGTTCCCAAGGATTTCTCTGCCGACGGCTTTCTCGAATTCTTCTATAATATCCGGCGGAAAACCGTGCGGGTACGTCGGAAACGGGCGGTCCGGGTGCACGCCCATCATTTCCCAATGCCCCGTGGTGGTGTCTTTCCCGGGGGATACTTCGGCCATTTTGCCAAAAAACGCCAGTGCGTCGGGCTCCCCGGGAACCCCTTCTATCTCAAGGATGTTACCCAGTCCAAGCTTACCAAGATTGGGCATGTGCAATCCCCCAACAGCTTTGGCCGTGTTTCCTAACGTGTTGCTCCCCTCATCACCATACTTACCCGCATCAGGAAGCGCCCCCGCCCCCACACTATCCAAAACTATAATAACGACCCGTTTTATCTCCGCCATCGTATCTCCTTAATTAAGGGGGACGTTGTTTCCTTTGTTTCCTAACTCATGTTGCGTAACAATAAAGACCCACAGGAAACAACGTCCCCTTACTATTTTGGCTTGATTGGTTGCACATTAATCAAACCATATGGACTGGAGCCATTTCAATTTCAACTAAGTTTAGGACACCTTCATCCGCAACCTGTCATTCTGAACGAAGTGAAGAATCTAGAGAGCACTCACAGACTTCTGTCACTGAGTTCGTCTAAGCTTTGATATACCGTCCTAAGAAAAATCCATCAAGCATCTACTAGCATTTATAAACCATTTATCTCACTCTGGTTATCTAAGCTTAGACCCTCTTGCTATAAAAAGGCACTGCACCCAAGATTCTTCACTTCGTTCAGAATGACATGTAATCGTCACCCGCCATTTGCTCGTTCAGAATGACATGTAATCGTCACCCGCCATTTGTTCCTTCAGAATGACATCCTATTTCTTCCTTGCTTTCGGATGTGTTCTTTCATACACCACCCGCAACTTATCTTTGGTCACGTGCGTGTAGATTTGGGTTGTTGATATATCGGCGTGGCCGAGAAGCTCCTGAACCGCCCTGAGATCGGCGCCGTTCGTCAGCAGGTGCGTGGCGAATGAGTGCCGCAGCAGGTGCGGGTAGATATCCCCAATCCCGGCTTTTTCAGCGTACTTTTTTACGATCTTCCAGCAGCTTACCCGCGTCAGACGCGTTCCACGGTTGTTGAGGAAAAACTCGGGCGGCCAGGTACCCTCTTTTACTAGTTCACGCCTTGATTTATTACTATACTCCGTAAGCGCCTCAATCGCATAGCTCCCAAGGGGAATAATCCGCTCTTTCGACCCCTTGCCGAGACAGCGAAGGTATCCATGCCTGGGATCGATATCCCCCACGTCGAGCGAGACAAGCTCGGAGACGCGCATGCCGCAGCTATAAAGCAGCTCGAGGATGGCCCGGTCCCGCATCGCGTACTTCCCGATCCCCATCGGCTGGTTTAAAAGCTTGCCGATTTGCTTTGCGGATAACACTTTAGGTAGTTTCTGCGCTATTTTCGGGGTTTTAATATCCGATGTCGGGAGGTTTTCGGTAATCCCCTCGCGCACCAGGAATTTATGAAACGCTTTAATTGCCGCGAGTTTTCGCGCCACAGATGTATCGGCATATTCTTTATGCAGCTCGTGCAGGTAATTGAGGACATGCTCATAGGTCACAGCCGTAAATGAGGTAACACCGGCATTACTTAGATAGCCCAGGTAGGCGATCAGATCCCGGCTATATGCTTCGAGCGTGTTCTTTGCCAGGCCTTTTTCAACGGATAAATAGTTTAGAAAATCATCCAGCAACTCAAGGGTCATTTTTACTTCGATTCTATACTTCGATTCGCCCGATGCGCCGTGCGGCCATAAGGATTGCGGTCAGCGTTTTGGCGTCCTCGATTTTGCCTGATGCCGCCATCTCAACCGCCTTGATAAACGGTATGCGTTCTACCTGCATCCCTTCTTCACCTTCATCGCGCTCGGGCTCGCCCTCCTCGATCTCATCCGTAAAAAAGAGGTAGAATCTCTCATCCGTAAAGCCGGCCGAAGTGTAGAACTCGGCGAGTTTATGTACCGCCCCGGCCCTATAGCCGGTCTCTTCTCTCAGCTCACGGACGGCGCATTCTTCGGGGCTCTCGCTGTCGGCGAGAAGGCCTGCGGGTATCTCAAGAAGATCTGCGTCTATCGCATGGCGATACTGCTTAACAAAGACGATCTCCTTGCGCTTGTTGATCGCGACGATGCCTACCGCATCGGGGTGTTTTACAACCTCACGCTCCATAACCCTGCCCTCGGGGCTCTTTATCTTATCAACATAAAGGCTGATAATGCTGCCCGCATAGATCAAATCCGATTCAAGAAGGATAAAACTCTCTGCCACGCCTACTTACCTCCCAGTAAAACGTTTGCCGCATATATTCCGGCCGCACCGGCGGCCATGAAGAATTCCGGGTCTTGATCGAGTGTTCTTCCCATCGTCGTGGGCAGTATGTTCTTGCTCTTCAATACGCTAATCACCGCTCCTGCGCTTATCTGCACTACGGTATGCGTTTGATCGAGGCGCTCTTTTACTATCTGGTCGTTAACGGTATTTGCTTTACCCCTATCCATCTCGGGGATAGTAAGTATACTGCGCGAGACCGCCGCGATCGTTAACGCGGTTATAGTGTGGTGACTTATGCCAACATGGCGCTCTCTTTTATCGGCAAAGCTTATTCTTGGGATTGCTACCGGCACACCTTTCAGACCGTTCACAGCATTGATAACCTGGCCTTGCTCCATCCCGGTAAACCCGAGCCTCGTGTTGCTGCCGACGATGCCGGGGCCCATTGAGACGATCGCAACATCCGCCTGCGCCGCGTATTTTGCCGCCGCCAGCGCGCTGAATATGTTGATGGCCTCCATATCGCCGCCAAACGCGTGCCCTGCGGTGATTGTGACGTCAATACTACCTGCACTCTTAAGCTCGGCAACAAGCCTGCTGAACGCCAGCGGAAGCGCAGCGCCGTCCGTCATGATGTAGGCGATCTTTGCGGTGGGTAGCAGCTCTTTTACCATTACAGCCGCCGCCGGAAGCTGGCTATGCAGCGTTCCCACGATAACCGGCATGCTCTCAATGCTCGTGACGTCCTTTAGCGTTTTATGGTAGGGGCTGTTCTCCTCTTCGGCGGCCAGACACTTTATCTGAAGCGGCGTATAGCGCAGCTTCATAATATGTCCATCGCCTGCGGACGTTACAGAGTCCTTACTCAAATTACAGAGGATAAAATGATAGCCGCCGGTTCCAAGATCGAGATCGACGGCGGTTGTGTTAACGATAACATCGTCCCCCTGCCGCACATCACCGACAAGCGCACTATAGCAAATAGCCTTGTGGCGGTTCCCATCCACATCGACAAGCACTTCGATATACCCAGGTCGCTCGCTTCTTATTTCGATTATTTTTGCCCGTTTTAGTGTTAGCATTATAAGCCCTATATCTTAACAAGCTCAACGAGGAGTTGCGCCATATTGGCCAACTCTTGCACGGGGACGTATTCGTCGTCGGTATGGACGTCTTCGGCGCCCATTCCGAGGTTTACGGTGCTGATTCCCTTGGCGTTGAATACATTCGTATCGCTTCCGCCTCCGCTCTTGATAAGCCTCGGGGTAAGGCCGAGCTTCGTCATGGTATCGACTACCTTCTTTACCACGGGATCGTTTTCTGAATGCAGGTAGCCATCGTAAGGGCGAGTTCGTTTGATGTTTACCTCTGCGCCCGTCTCATCCGCGCCCTTCTTAAAGCACTCTATCATATGATGAGCCTGCTTTTCTAGTTTCGCCGGATCGATGCTTCGCGCCTCGGCAAGAAGGTTTACCTTAGCCGGAACGATATTCCCCGCCCGACCGCCTTCGATAGTTCCCACGTTAGAGGTGGTATCCTCATCGATTCTCCCGATATTCATGCAGCAGATAGCTTTCGATGCGGCAACTATTGCGTTTATTCCAAGCTCGGGGGCAACGCCGGCATGCGCGGCCCTTCCGGTATACTCGACTTCAAACGAATCCTGATAAGGGGCGCCGACGACCACGGTACCGACCGGTCCGTTGCTATCTAAAACATAGGCGTAATCCACATTGACATCGCTCAAGTCCAGGTGCTTTGCGCCTTCAAGCCCGACTTCTTCGGCGATGGTAAATGCAAGGTGTACCGGCCCATGCCGCAGCAATTTACCCTCTAAGACCGAAATCAGCTCGAGCATTGCCGCAACCCCGGCTTTATCGTCGGCCCCAAGTATGGTATCGCCCTTACTCTTGATAACGCCATCCTCGATGACCGGCTCGATGCCCCCGGATGGCTCGACGGTATCCATGTGGGCGGCAAACAGGATGCAGGGCCCGTCCGCCGTTCCCGGTATTGTGACAAGGACGTTTCCGGCATCCCCGCCAAGCGCTTTACCGGCCTCATCTTCGTATACTAAAAAGCCCAGCGCCTCCACATAGCCCTTGATGTAACCAGCTACAAATCGCTCTTTGTAGCTTGGGCTGTAGATCTTTACCAGATTCTCGAATATCCTAACGACTCTGCCATCTTCAACCATGAGAACCTCCAGCTCTTTCACGCAAAATGAAAAAGTGGAACCCCGGGGCCCCACCATGCTAGTCGCTTATTCGAAATAACCGCGGGTCGCCCCGACTCGTTGTCTGTCGAGGTTGTATTTCAACGCCGCGCCGACGAAGTCTCTAAAAAGCGGCTGCGGCCTGTTTGGCCTGGATTTAAACTCGGGATGGAACTGCGTGCCCACAAACCAGGGATGGTCTTTAATCTCGACGATTTCAACCAGCCTCCCGTCCGGGGAAAGCCCGCTTAGCACAAGACCGGCTTTTACCAGTGCCTCTATATATTCACTATTTACCTCATAGCGGTGGCGATGCCGTTCCTCGATATCCGTCGCCCCATATGCCCGGTACGCGTAACTGTCTTTCGTTATCTTACATGGATATGCGCCCAGCCTCATAGTGCCGCCCATATCTTCAACGGTCTTCTGCTCGGGCAGAAGGTCGATAACCGGGTGTGGGGTCTCGGGATCAAATTCGGAGCTGTTCGCGCCTTCCAGACCGACAACATTTCTAGCAAACTCAACAACGGCGCATTGCAGGCCAAGGCATACGCCCAAGAATGGAAGCTTATTCTCCCTGGCGAATCGTATCGCATGGATTTTTCCTTCAATCCCCCGGATACCGAACCCGCCGGGCACAAGTATGCCGTCTACCGAGGCCAGTTGCCTCTCGACTTCCTCCTGGCTTACCGTCTCAGCATCGACCCAGACAATCTCAACATCGGTGTTGTTAAAATAGCCACCGTGCTTCAGCGCCTCAACAACGCTCAGGTACGCATCCGGCAACTGGACGTATTTTCCGACCAACCCTATTTTTACCTTGTTTTCGACACGCCTGATCCGCTCGACAAGCCCTTGCCATTCGCTTAAATCCGTTGTGCCGTTTTTAAGCTTTAAGCGGTCCACAACAATATCGTCCAGACCTTCTTCATGCAGTTTTAGCGGTATAACGTAGAGGTTATCCGCGTCTATGGCCGTGATGACCGATGCCGGCTCGATGTCGCAAAAAAGACCGATCTTGCGCTTAATCGACACATCGATCGGCCTATCGCATCGGGCCACTATAATATCGGGCTGAATACCGATGCTTCGCAGCTCTTTTACGCTGTGCTGCGTCGGCTTGGTCTTCAGCTCTGAGGAAGATTCTAGATAAGGTACAAGGGTTACATGTATATACAGGACATTTTCTTTTCCAACGTCTTTTTTAAACTGCCTTATGGCTTCAAGGAAGGGAAGGCTTTCAATGTCGCCGACGGTGCCGCCGACCTCGGTGATGACGATGTGCTTGTCGTCATTCGTCGCTAAATTTAAAATACGCTGCTTAATCTCGTTAGTTACGTGGGGGATAACCTGGACGGTGCCGCCCAGAAATTCACCGCGCCGCTCTTTGGTGACGATCGACCAATATATCTGGCCTGCAGTGACGTTGCTGTCCTTGCCGAGGTTCTCGTCGATAAACCTCTCGTAGTGCCCCAGGTCCAGGTCCGTCTCGGTGCCGTCGTCGGTTACAAACACCTCTCCGTGCTGAAACGGGCTCATTGTCCCGGGGTCGACGTTCAAGTAGGGGTCAAGTTTCTGGATGGTGACTTTAAACCCCCTGCTCTTTAACAATCTGCCAAGAGAGGCGGCGGTAATTCCTTTTCCCAGCGATGAGACAACGCCGCCTGTTACAAAGATATGTTTAGCCAATCATCTCTCCCCTTTTGCTTGCCTTTCTTCCTCTAGAAGTCTACTATATCTCATTATACCAACCTTCGCATTTTATCACGGATTCGCGACAAAATCGAATCGCCTATTCAGCTTTTCGCCCTAGATTATCAAAGGCCCTCAGAATAGGGACACGCTCAACAACTGCGGTAATCGAGTATTTCTCTGTAAGGACTTGCAATAATATAAGTAAAATAATAACCGGTAATTTTACATTCCACCCATAGGTGGCGACTAAACAGAATCCAAGAACACCGCCAAGAATATTCGACCCCGTATCGCCAAGCATGATCTCTTCCTTCAAGTCGGAGGCGATCAACACCAGCGCGATACCGGCCAGCGCTGCGGATGATGATCCGAAAGCGCTCCCCGCCGCATAGATAAAGAACAATTGCAGCGGAATATATATCTTAAGCGCCCGTCCCGGACGTAAATCAAGCAGGTTCAAGGCGTTGACGCAGAGCGCGATAAGGAGGGCATTCCCAATAATTTCTAGCACCTCCGACGATAGTAGCGAGGATGCAAACACGGCCACCACCGGTATCCCGATAGCCTTAAGCGCACCCGTCGTCAGCTTTCCTTTAAATAGCGCCCCGATATGGCCCCTGAAGCCACTATACTCTCTAGTTCCAAGAAGGTCATCGACCAGGCCGAAAAGACCGGCTCCAAGAATAAGTATCGTTAGCGGCATCGCCACATCAGAGCTTACGACAAATCCATCCGGGATAAATATGCCCAGCATATCGGCGGCTGTCGGGACAATCGCCGCCGCCGCCATTAGCAGTATCCAAACCAGGATAATAAGGATGCCCGCCATATTGACGACTTCCTTTTGACGGTAGTTTACCTTAACGGCCCCGGATTCCTTTAGCATCCCGACGACCATCGGCAATATCACCAGGCTCACAATCGCCGCCGTCACCCCATGCGCAATTATCCATAAATAAAGCAACACCGCACTTACCACAAGAAATTACCCTCTTCAGACCCACTCTATATCCACAATGCTCTTCTCCTATTAACCGTTCTTCCCAAGCACTCGAGATTCCGGGCTCGTGCCCCTTATCTCTTCATGCTCCGCAGAGCGATATTGCTCCCAGATCATCAGGTAAATAACCGTTGGAATCATATACGACATAATGATCGCCGGTATCAAAATGCCCGAGTCGTTAAAGATAAATCCGACGATGCCACCAACGATCGATGCCGAGATCGCCGTCGATAATCCCCGGTATTTTGCAAGCAAACGGCTCAGAACGCCGGTCGGCTTCATCCATAGGAATATGGCGAGCCCCAGCATTATAAAGAGAAAATACGACCATGTGCTAAACTTAAATATCATCAAGTTCGTGGCCAACTTGCGCTTGATAATCATGACCGCCTCGGGAAAACCTCCTGAGATAATAAGGTTAACGGATTTTCCCATGTGCGTCGTCGCACCGTGCATTGCATCGTAACCGGCAAATAGCGCAAGAACAACAACCACCATTACCAGCGCGATTGCAAAATTTCGGAATTTGGCCTTTGACCTAGCGGATAGAAGGACCATTGTGGTAAACGTCGCGGTTGCGGTAATCGGCCCGTCGGTATTCGTTCCAAGCCCCGGAAACCCGATCAGCACGATCAAAAACACCGATAAAACGGCCCCGGCAAGCACGGTCCACTTGTTCCATACCTTTTCGAGCATTAGGCCGAATAACAGTAGTCCGTTCGCCAGTAATATCGACATAGCCTCGTTGCCTATACCGAAGAAACGAGCGCCCCGAATCGGGTCGTAGCCGAAGATGCTGTTGATGAAGGACGGCCCGCCCATCAACACCTCTACGGACAGAACGACGACGTTAAGCAGGGCGATACCGATGATCGGGTGAAGCACTTTTCTGCGAATCGCAACCAATAGCAACGCAAATAAAAGGGAAACGACGATAGTCAATAAAGTAACAAGCGATCCCTGAGCGGCTACGCGTTCAAGCTTTGTCGTGTAGAAGGAAAAGAGAGGGAAGCTCATGGTGGTAAAGATCAGTGTCGACAGTATCGTCGCCGTTTTCCTGGTGAGCATCCTCCTGTAGGCAATAACAAGCGCCGCCAGCACGTACAGGACGATCTGGATGTAAATATACGCAAGAATCGCCATTCTACGGGTATCCTTAACGCCAATCGCGCTTTGATTAAACCGGTCAAGCTCTTGCGGAGAGATCTGTGTCGACCCCGTGCGCATAACGCTCCCCGGCATATCCTCGCCCTTCTTCATTTCTAGGATGTTTAGAATAGTCGGCGTGATATCTATAATCGTAACAAGGCCTTCCCTGTTCGTAGTATCCGCGATCAAGGGCCCCGGCTTAAAGCCGGACCCGTGCACTAGTATCGGCGTCAACTGCTCCAGGCCGGATCTAAGCGGAGCCTTAGTCGATCCGGGCGCTGACAGTGCCGTCACGATAAAAACCGTATCCGGCCCCGCCACATCCATTGCTTGCTTTAAGAACCTGGCATTGTTATGAATAGCCCGCATCTTCATATTCAACGCCCGGCGTTTTAGGACGTACCGGCTATAATAGTCGGCTCTTACCGTATCGCCGAGGTCGAGTACGATAAAATCCGCCTTGGGAAGGTACTGCGCAAAGGCAGTCTTCATCTTCGTATAATCCGTCCTAACGCTAAACGGGGATTTGGGGTCATGCAACAGCATGTTCTTGCCGACATTTCCAAAATCGACCGCACCGTCTTCTTC
>NZ_PFNG01000214.1:13012-27774 GCF_002791875.1 Candidatus Aquicultor secundus
TGCTATAGCAACGGCCACGCGATTGTAGGCATCCGGGTTATCGGTAAGCGATGTATCCGCGTTACCCAGCACCGCGGTCTTGCCCCCGTGGGCCTCAATAATGCTTCCCAGCTCGCCGGGGGTAAAATCCTGCATGCCGTTATCGTTGTCCATTATTATCGAGGCAATACCAAGCTCGAGTACCTGACCTTTTACGGTGCACTTGCCTGTACGCAGCTTATACGCTTCAATTGCCGGCACGCCGCCGTATGTTTCGGTGGCGTTATATTCCTCAAAACTCGCTGGGGCCGCATCCGACCTTACCCCCGCCCCAACGGTAAGTGCGTTTCGCGAGCGTGAGGGCGCTTTGAAGGCGCGGTTATTGAGAAGACCGATCGAACTTGTTTTGATCAGGTCGTTTAATACGGGGTCGTCGGCGGTGATGATATCCGACCAGGTGATGTTATCCATAAGGACAAAGACAACCTTATTGCCGTGTTCGGCCGCCATGGCCTGCGGCGCCGGCAACAACGAAAGAACTGCTGCTAATAGAGCTACAACTAGAACTACAACTGCGATTTTACGCTGCATATACGTCCTCCGGATTGCACAACAAAATAAGCTATTACCTAGACATAAAATACATGAGTCTCATGATATACGTGGTTTAAGATGCCGTCAAACGAACGCCATACGCCTGAAATACGGCTTTTATACGGGTAGCGACATACGAAAGCAGGTTAGCGGCGCCAAGACCAAGAAACGGTACCAGGGGCATTAAATACCTGAACACCGTCAAGGTGAATATGTGAAGCAGCATGGTTAAGACGACGGTAAGCATCAGCAATTGCCGCTCGTATTTCCCTTTTGACGCTATCAATAAGCCCGCTATGCCTAGCACCCCGAGCACCAGGTAGAATAAGCCGGTGACCGTTTGCTGTTTTCTTAAATCATAGACCCTCGGAAACCCGAACAGGCGCCGTACTCGCTGGTGTAGCAGCCCGCGGATATCGGTGCCACTCATATGTTTTATCCTCTGAATGGCCTCTTTGGTCATCATCTGACTCATCTGAACTTCGTTCTTATCAGAATGTCTCTCACGGTACCTGTCTATCAGTACGCCTAACGGCGTCCCTTTATCCTCATACGTCCCCCACCAGAGTGTCGCCGGACCGGTTGTCGTGCTAAACACCGGCTCGCCAAATACCATATAGTTGCGGATGGTCCAGGGAACGATCAAAAGTACCGCCGCGACCAAAAACACACCGGTTGATTTAAGCAGCCACGAATATCCATTATCCTTAAACCGCAACCATAGCCCCAGCACTATGAGGGCCGGAAGGAAAATTACGGTCTGTCTGCAAAGATAAGTTACGCCAAAAACCAGCCCGGTCGCCGCCAACATCCACAGCGAGGGGCGGTCTTTTTTAAATATTCCAACGATGAGAATCGATAAACATATCTCGAGGACGAAAAATAGCGTTTCCGAAGTCAGCATTATATTGTAATGGATGATGTCCGGTGAAACCGCGTATATAAGCGAAGCGATAGCCCCTTCGACCCGGCCGTAAAGCCGCATGCCAAGCAAATATATCAGCGGGATGGTCGCAATTGCCAGGATCATATGCGACATCACCCCGGCTTTTGTCGAAGGACCAAACACATAGTAAAGGGCAACCAGGTAAAAAGGGTATGTAGGGGCGTAAAACGCAGTAGGTTGATCCTGCCTGGCGATCATATGGTTGGGGCTGCTGTATCCCTTTCCGGCCAGCAAATTCTTCGCTATGCCGTTATACGATACCGAGTCCGAAGACATCGTTAAAACGTCTACTTTGGCGATCTTCTCCCAGGCTTCGACCCGCATAACAACGCCAAGAACGATCGCGATGATAAGTATGATGATTGCCGCGTCTAGTCTACGCAATGATTGTATCTCTCTTAATCCTTAAACCGGTATTTGACCAGCGTCCAGATTGCAATGAAGCCATCCTGCCATTTTATCTTTTTTCCCTCTTCGATGTTACGGGCTTCATATGTAATGGGAACCTCGATAATCTTGTGACCGCGCTTCAGGGTCTTGGCGGTAACCTCGGGGCAAAATTCAAAACCGGTGCACTTAAGGTTGATCGAACTCAGCACGTTTCTGTTAAACGCCTTGTATGCTGTAGCTTCGTCCGTTATTTTTGCGCCGAACAGTATGTTGACCGTCACCGTAAGCAAACGGTTTGCAAGCCGGTTTACGAATTTCATGCCTTTGATATCGCCCATAAACCTGCTTCCATACACAATATCCGCCTGTCCGCTTAGCAGGGGTTCAAGAACTTTCGGTATATCTGAAGGTTTGTATTCCAGGTCGGCGTCGCAGACGATAAGAACGTCGCCTCGCGCGATAGAAAATCCCGCACGTAGCGCAGCGCCTTTGCCGCTGTTCTGAGGCATCCGGTAGATCACAACAGAGTCGATATCCCGCAACGACTCCACAAAATCGGCGGTGCCATCGGTCGAGCCGTCATCCACGACCACCAACTCACGCCGCACCCCCTCGGGTAGGGGAACTTTATCCAATGCCCGCAATACCTGTTCGATGTATTCTCGCTCGTTATACGCCGGTATTACAAAGCTGACCATCTTCTTCGACATATACGATCCTGCTTGCTTTCGCTGGGCCGGAGCCACACAGCTTACCGTTTTTGACATATACCACCTTGCCTCTAGAATAACTACTACCAAAATATAGTGTCGATATGCCTTTTCAAGCTTGAGAGGATACCGCTTTCAGCCGACTCTACATATTTTAATATGCAAGCCTTAATATGCCAATGGATTTTTTTAGAAGCGTAAACTATCTTGCCTTTTCAAGGTAGAGAGATTCTGTGGGTTTCATCATGCTCGGGATTGTAAACCTCTCAATTACTAATTTATGCCCCGCCTGCGCTTTGGTATCGGCCTTACATTGGTCGGCACGTATACCGTTTACCGCCTCGATGATTGCCGCCGCATTACCGGCCGGAATAAGCTCAACGTGCTCTTCATTCACAGCCTCACGCACACCGGGTACATCGGTCACCGCAACCGGCTTTATACAAGCCAGCGCCTCTAAAAGAATAAGGGGCAAGCCTGCTGCAAGATTCGGAATCACCACAACATCAAGGCTTTTTAATATATGTGCAACGTCTCGCCTAAACCCCAAAAACCGTACGTTTTTGGATATACCCAAATTCGATGCCTGCTTCTCTAAAGCCGGACGTTCATCTCCGTCCCCGGCGATTATGAAGTACATATTCGGGTTATCTTTAACCAGCACTGCTGCAGCCTCTAAAAAAGTACCCGTTCCTTTTTCTGGAGAAAGCCTCGTAATCACGCCTACAAGGTTGTTTTCTTTCTTTAGATCAAGCTCTCTGTAAAGGTGCTCGGTATCGAGTGTTTCGCCAAACCTGTCGGCTTCAACAACGTTGTAGATTAAGCTTGCGCTATTGAAACCCTCTATATCGTGCTTAACCGCTTCGGATACGGCAATCAGGTGATCGGGCATAGCCGCGATCTTATTGTAAGGCAGATTTAAAAAACCCTTCTTTTTTGGGGTAGCGCTATCGACTGTATGCACCGTACTAACATGGGGAATATTCCGATTCTTCGCAACCTGGGCGCTCACATAACACGCCTGATATCCGTGGCTATGGATTAAATTAACGGCATGCTCCTCGATAAACTGATCTATCTGCTTTGCGATACCGCCGCTATTAAGCTTGTTGGCACTCGCGATTCCGGGGATAACCTGGTACTCTACATTAAGCTTTTTGACATGCTCGAGCAGGTACGAATCCGAGGAAATCAACAGGGAGGGCTTATACCGCGCCCTGTTGAGATACTTTAAAAGGATGAGGACGTGCTGGCTCATGCTGTTTGTAGTTTCATCTACGACGTATAGTATTCCCCGTTCTATCACCGCTACTGCCTCCTGTACCGCGTGTGCTACATATGTGTTTCGGTGCTCGTTAACATTTAAGAAATTACCATTATGTATCGGATAACATTCTTCGGATAATTACACGTAGAATATGCAAAAACTGTCGTCCGCGATGGACGAAACCCGCCAGGTCGCGCCCCGTTTCACGATGAGTCATACAAACGGGAACCTCGACCACCCGGCACCCCTGTTTTAGGATATCGATGCTTAACCCGACTTCAAGCCCATAGCCGGATTCAAAATCCAAGCCGCTCACATATTTGGCCTTAACAGCCCGCTGGCCCGATAACGGCTCGTTCATATATACACCGGTAAACCGGTGTATGCCCCAGCGACCTAAACCTTTTGCAAAACCTAAGCCCCCGGCTTTCTGCGCTTTCGGGAAATCGCCGATCGCCATGTCCGCCTCTTCGTTGAGAACAGGCTCGAGTATCTTTGCAGCCTCACCGGCGCACGCCCCAAGATCGCCATCAAGGAACAGCACGATCTCTTCTCGTACACCCTCCATTGCTCTTTGCAGGGCTTTTCCTTTGCCGACATTCTGAGGTAGGCGTAGTAAAACGGCTCCCGCATGCTCCGCAACTTCGGCGGTCGCATCGGTGGAGCCGTCATCAACGACCAGGATTTTTCCTACGGCTGCTATATCTCTTACCGCATGTATGGTTGCGGCTATCCTATCCGCCTCATTAAATGCGGCTATCACTGCAACTACCCTGGTGTTATCCATAGAGACCTTTAAACGTCACTTCGTCTTCTAAGGGGATATGTATGTTGGCATGAATTGGCCTGCAGTCCCTTTAATCCCAAAATCTCCGTCTTGCCCGGCAAGCGCAAAGACTGTCGATATAATGCCGGTTGGCTGGTTGATATTATCAACGGTTGGAATTCCTGCCTCCTGGAAGGTTTTAATGTATGATTTTTTGGCCACCGAAGTCTCAACCCCGACTGCTCTAATCTTAATGGCTTTAAGCTGTGCCGCCAGCGGAAGGTCTGTCTTCAGCGGGTCCTGGTTGGAATCCGACCCCCCAACAATCACCGCCGCATTTATGGGTTTAAAAAGCGAGAAATTTATGTCTGTTTTTATAAAGCCCATATTCGAGAGCTGCACGAGAAACGGTACTTTGGCAACGGTTGTGGTCGTAGTGATTGCCGTAGCGGTCGATGTGGAGGGTTTCGCCAACTCATCGACCATCCTCTTCAGCACAAGCTCCCGTGCGTTATCGGCCGTCAATTGATCTGCAGTGAAATAGGGTTTGAGCTGCGTTAACGCCTGGTCGGCCAGTTTAATATCGTTGTTTAGCCTGATTGAACTTGCCGTTGCCCCCGCCTTCTTAAACCCGTCTATAAGACCCGACACTATCTCGTCACCCGCATCGGCCGTCACGATAACGCCGACATTTTGTTTATCAAGTCTTCCCTCAATAGCAAGCGGAATTACCTGGGTTGCAAACTTTCTCTGCTCCCCGACTTCATCCCGCAACATCCGATTTTCTTCACGCAATTCGTTGAAGTTCGTTTCGATGCGTTTAACCAGTGCCTGTTGCTGGTTCACAAGCACACCTTTATCCACAATAACCGTTCCCAACAGAATACCGATTGCTAACGCAAAAAAAACGGCGACGAGTGACGCTATATGATAGCGCATATCTAACATATGCTACTCCTAAAGTCCTAACTTAAAGCCCTAAATTAAATTAAAGTCCTAACATCAGTTTGATCTGGATTAATAGCAGCCGGATGGACTGTCTAATGCTGGGCGCAGCCATCACTATGGCTATAATAGCGCTCATTCCGGCAAAAAGTAAGACTACGAGATGGCTTATTTTCACGCTGGACCTGTAAAGCTTATTCACGCCTTTAGCGTCCACGAGTTTGCTCCCGACTTTCAAGCGCACCAGGAACGTGCTGGACATTCCCTTGCGGCCCTTATCTAAAAACTCAACAAGGTTCGCGTGTGTGCCTACGGCCACGATAAGTTCACATCCGTGTTCGTAGGCGAGAATCATCGCAATATCCTCACTGGTTCCGACGGCCTCAAAGGTAATCGGGGACAGGCCGAGGTCGTTAAGCCTTTTTAAGCCCGGGGCTTTTCCGCCCGGATATGCGTGAACGATCAGCTCGGCCCCGCTTCTCAACGTATCATCAACTACGCTATCCATATCCCCGATAATGATATCCGGTTTATACCCTTCCTCGATGAGGGCGTCCGCCCCACCGTCGACGCCTATCAGTATCGGCTTCACCTCGCGGATATATGCCCTGAGCGCCTTGAGATCGGGCTTGTAATCGTACCCACGGACGACGATAAGCGCATGACGGCCTTTAAAGTCGACACGAGTTTCCGGAACCCTTGAGCCATCCAGAATCAGCTCTTTTTCCTTTTGCATGTATTCAAGCGTGTTAACGGCAAACCTTTCGAGTTCCTCACCAATCCGGCTATGTGCTTTCTCTATCTCCTGCTCGAGAATCATGTGCGTAAGTTTCTTGCCAGAGGTGATACGGGTTCCGTTGCAGTAGATTTCCTCGCCCCGTATGCTGAGTTTAGCCCCCTCTTTGATTTTTTCAAATATCTCCGCCCCAACGTTATCCAGCAGGTGAATTCCGGCGGAACAGAGGATTAAGGGGCCGGTATTGGGATACTTTCCCGAGGTGAAACAACTGGCGTTTATGACAACCTCCACACCGGTCTCAACAACCGCTTCGGCGGTAACCCTATCGAGGTCTTCGTGGTCGATTATTGCGATATCTCCGGGCTTCAGCCGCTTTACAAGCTTTTTTGTCCTTTTATCGAGCTTCGCGACACCTTCATAAAACATACTTCCGGCTTTCTCGCTCTCCCGGTCGGGCACCTGTACCCCGGGTCGATCGCTTCTTTGTGAGTCGCTTGGCAGATCACTTTGTAAGTCGCTTTGTAGGTCGCTTCGTAGGATGTCTATCTCTAGATTATCATGTGCCGGTAATTTCTTGTTAACGCCATCGGCAGGAACTTCAACTTTTTTATCAAGAAGTTCTTTGGAACTATCCATAATAAACCTCTTTATTATCTGAGCCCTTGCATAGGCTGATTGTACAACTAACGATTATCTAACAGTTCTTACGATCCCAGCTTACCCTCTACCTGTATATTCGCGGGATTAACTTGGATGTGGACATGATCGTACCGGCTGGGCAGGTACTTGTTTATCTGGCTTGCTATATCGGGCAGCGGTCTCATCCACCCTATCTGATCCACCCGCCTCTGTACCCTTTGCCCTACGGTAACATGGATATTGTCGATATGAATAATAGCAACCCGCAAATCAGGATACCCATCCGGCTCGATCTCTATATGGTAATCCATCAACTTACCATAAAGGTTATAGGTTTTTACCATGGTTACAACACCGTCAACCGGGCTGTATACGGCGGCGCCCGGCACCATCGCTATATCCATGGCCGACGTCGATGCGCTCCCCCGTCCGCGGGAACTCATCACAAACAGCACGGGGCTATTCGTGGCAAGCACTGCTTTTCGTACTGTTGCAGTGGTATCCCTGTTAAAGTAATTTACGGCGGGTGTAATAGCGATCGCTTCTCTGCGCTCCGCTTCATGGAATCCCACGCCGATTACATCTCCGTTTTTGCCCGGCAAAGACAGCTTAAGGCTCGACGTGCCGACCGTTGCGAAGCAATTATAAAGCGGCTCATCCTTAGCGTGCTTATTAAGTTCCGAGGCGCCCGCTTTTGAACCTTGCGCAACCTTTAAAATCCCCGACTCAGTCACAGTATAATATGTAAGGCCGACTGAGGTTATCAACAACACGACAAGAAACCCTTGTTTCAGCCTGCGCAACCTCCTGCGGCGGTTCTCACGCCGTATTTGATTAATACGGAGCGCTGTTGTCGTTGAAGAACTATCCGCAGGTAGTTCAACTTCTGCACTGAATAAGATTTTACCTGGATCCTCGAGTTGCGCCTCAGTCTCCTGTTTATTAGTTAACTCGTCCATCTACCAGCCCGTGTTTGTTCCTTTGCGCCTCAGTTATCAGTTCCTCAGCGTGTTTAAGCGATACATCCGAGCTAATATTTCCGCTCAGCAGGCGAGCCATCTCGCTCACCCTGTCCCCGCTTAGCAATTCCACGATCTCGGTATTCGTTCGCTCTTCCACCTCAAATTTAACAACGGAGAAATGCTTATCGGCGAAACTGGCTATCTGCGGCAGGTGCGTTACAGAGAACACCTGGTGCCGTAACCCAAGGATCGACATCTTCTGGCCTACCGCCATCGCAGTCGTTCCCCCGATCCCCACATCGATCTCATCGAATATCAGGGTCGGCACTTCATCCGCATCGGCAAGTATGATCTTCAGCGCCAGCATCACCCGCGATATCTCCCCGCCCGACGCTATCTTCGTGAGTGGTTTTGCCGGCTCTCCCTTGTTTGCCGATATCATGAACTCGATTCTGTCGATACCGTTCGGGTAAAGTTTCGTCCTTTTATCTTCTACTAGTAATCCGTTGTCATCTTGTTCCCTGCTAAATAATACCTCAAATTTAGCGTTTGGCATATTCAAATCGGCAAGTTCTCTCATAACTTCTTTAGCGAATTTCTTGCCCGCGCTCGCACGGGATTCACTTTGTTGCACTGCGATGGTAGCCAGCTCTTTTTCTGTCTCTACTATATCTACCTCTAGTTTCTCCATCCTCTCACCCGAAGTATCACACAAAAGCAACTCTTTAGAGGCGGTATCCATATAGGCAAGGATATCTTCAATCGTTGCGCCGTATTTTCGTTTTAGGAGGGATAGAAGGGCCAGGCGGTCCTCGATTTCCTGAAGCCTGTCCGGTGGAAAGTCCAGGGTTAAGCCATAGTTGCGGATGTTTTGAGAGCAGTCCTCAAGCTCTAGCAAAATACCGTTGAGGCGCTCGATCAGCCCATCCAGCTCCGGGTCGATACTCGCCACCATGCGAAGCTCATCTAGCGCCCTTGCAACCAGCTCGGTTCCGGGCGCGATCTCGTCGCTTTCCGAGAGCGCATTCGCGGCTTTGGCTACCGCGCAGTAGAGCTTCTCGGCATTTCGCAGAATCTCGCGCTCCCGCATAAGTTCATCGTCTTCTCCCTGGGTTAGCGCAGCCCGCTCGATCTCGCTCACCTGAAACTGCAGCAAATCCTTCTTGCCCAGCATCTCACGCTCGGCGCCGTGCAGCCGCCCCAATTCGTCCTTCATGCGCCGCAGCGTCCCGCTCTTCTCCCGAAACTCGCCGCGCAGCTCCAGCAGCTTTTTGCCGCCGTATTTATCAAGGAAATCAACGTGCGCTGATATTTTAAAAAGCGATTGATGCTCGTGCTGGCCGTGCAGGTCGACCAAGCGCCTTCCTATCTCGGAAAGCGTGGCGACCGTTACCATGTGGTCGTTAACGTAGCATTTGTTCTTGCCGTCTGTGGAAATAACCCTGCGGATTATAAGCTGTTCGTCATCTTCAAGAAAATCGCCTAGCTTCTCATCAGAAACCTTTAGGCCCGGGGGGATAGCAAACATGCCCTGCACCTCGGCCTTTACGCTGCCGCTTCGGATAAGCGATGCGTCGGCGCGCCCACCCAGCAACAGGTTGACCGCTCCAACCACCACAGTTTTGCCCGCACCGGTCTCCCCGGTCAGTATGTTCAAGCCCTGCCCAAATTGGATTCGTGCCTTATCTATAAGCGCAAGATTATTAATAGAAAGCTCTTGAAGCATGTTCTCCCCAGTACTCTATCATACTTCAGTAGACCGATATGCTAGTGAAGCCAAGTATCCCAAACGGTTAGCTTATCTTTAAATACCGTGTAGAAGCTCCTGTCTTTAAGCTTAACGAGCAGCACCTTTGATTGCGCTTTCTCAATATGTACTGAATCGGCGATTGCCTGAAACACGGCAAAACCATCAACACCCACCGTGATATCCAGCCGGCGTGCCAGCTCTACCTTTACTTTATCCTGAGCGCCCAAAACCACCGTCCTGCCAAACAGCGAATGCGGGTTTATGGGCGTTAGCAGGATCAACTCATGAACCGGCGACACAACCGGACCGCCCGCCGAGAACGAATACGCGGTAGAACCCGTGGGGGTGGCGAATATAAGCCCGTCCGCTTTATACCTGCTGAATATCTGGTCATTTATATAGACACCCATCTCAAGCATGCGTTGATGACGTCCGCGCTCGATCGTTATCTCGTTGAGCGCAATGTATTCCTGATGAAAATCAGCGGCATTAATCGTGCACTTCAGCGCCATCCGCTCGTCGATCTTATAATCACCGGCAATTATCCTCTCCATCGCCGGATACATCTCGGTAAACTCAACCTCGGACAAAAACCCGACGCGACCAAGGTTAACCCCGACAATCGGCACCATCGCACCTTTGAGGATGCGCACAGCCCGCAGTATGGTACCGTCCCCACCAAGGCATATCAGAGCATCGCTCCCCTGTATCCCGGCATCATCGGCCGCAAGATCGGGCCTGTTCAACTTAACGGCATCGTCCGCATGCATAATCGCCTTCACGCCCCGCTCGTTGAGCCATGCAATTAATGCAAGCGCTATGGGCAGCACGTCCGCCTTCTCGATATTGGGAACGATCGTCACGGTATTCATTTTTTTATATGGAGTTTCATGCATATATACGTCCTGTTTTCGATTTTTATAAACGCTTTATATCACTTTATATTATAAGCTAACACTCGGTAATTAGCACCCTTTATAGGGTTCAGAGGCTAGGGCCCGGGGTAAGAACCTAGCTCAACTCTTCATGTGCTTTTTCTACTATGTTATCGACTATTCCCGCTTTATCCTCTTCGGGGATGCCGGGCCCGATTCGCGAGGCATAGATAAGAAATTCGATGTTTCCTTCGGGCCCCTTTATGGGGGAATATATTAAACCCTTTACAAACAAGCCGCTTTTCTTAAAATGATCCCATATATGCATCAAAATATCCTTATGCACTTCGGGGTCTTTTACCACGCCTTTTTTACCTATCCGCTCCCTGCCCGCCTCAAACTGGGGCTTAACGAGCGCAATAAGCTCTCCGTCGGGTTTCATGAGGTTTAAAATGCTTTCCAGGATTTTCTCAAGCGAGATAAAGGAGGCATCCACCGTTACCAGGTCGGCCGGTTCTTCAAGGTCCGCGGGCGCAACATAACGAATATTGGTGCGCTCCATAACGACGACTTTGGGATTTTGGCGGAGCGACCAGGCAAGCTGTCCGTAACCGACATCGATTGCGACCACCCTGCGTGCTCCGTGGCGCAGCAGGCAGTCCGTAAATCCACCGGTTGACGCGCCAACGTCAACGCAAAACTTACCTTCGGGATTAATTGCAAATTCGTGGAGCGCCTTTTCAAGCTTAAGACCGCCGCGAGAAACATAGGTAGTAGGCTCTAAAACGGTAATGTGGCTGCCATCTTCAATCAAGCTTGCGGGTTTACCGACCGGCTTACCGTCGGCAAATACCTTGCCCTCATTGATAAGGCGGCGCGCCTGTTCGCGGCTCTCTACAATCCCCGCTTCTACCAGGTATACATCCGCCCGTTTCCTTGTCATCTTTAGTCATCTTCCGGCTACTCGAGGACCGATGCGCGTTTTCCGGCTACCCGCTTCTCTGCGACTCTGGAACGCTTCTTTGGGTTGCCCGGCTCATCTAATTTACGGTTAACGCTGTAGGCGATCCCGTTTGCGTCGAGATGGATCTCTGCAAGCAGGCGTTTTATCGATCCATGGGATATAAATCTATCCGGTATGCCCAGGCGCAGTGCCGGTGTAGACTCCCCAAGCTCGGTAAGAACTTCAAGAACGCCCGACCCGAACCCGCCGATCAGCGAGTTGTCCTCGACGGTTACCACGAGGCTATGATTTTCCGCGGCCCACGCAATCATATCGGTATCAAGCGGCTTAATAAAGCGCATGTTGACTACCGATGCCGACACACCCCGCTTTTCTAACACCTCTGCCGCCTCGACAGAGGACTGCACCATCCTACCGACCGCCAGAATGCAGACATCGCTTCCTTTAGTTAGAATCTCAGCTTTACCCTCGGGAACCAGATGGTATGGCCCCAATAGTTTTATACCAAAACCCTTGCCCCTCGGGTACCTCAGGGCAACCGGCTTTTTTATTTCAAGAGCGGTAAACAGCATATGCCGCAGCTCGTCTTCATCCTTCGGCGCCATGACCGTAAGGCCGGGAACGCTTCTCAAATATGTCAGGTCAAACGCCCCATGGTGCGTCGGGCCGTCCTCGCCGACAATTCCGGCCCTATCGACCGCAAAGACCACCGGAAGCTCCTGCAGACTCACATCCTGCATTATCTGGTCGTAAGCGCGTTGCAAGAACGTCGAGTAAATCGCCACCACCGGCTGATATCCCCGCATCGCCAGACCCGCCGCAAAGGTAACGGCGTGCTGCTCGGCTATCCCGACATCATAAAACCTGTCCGGGTGCGCCTTCTCGAATATGTCCAGCCCGGTACCGCTTGCCATTGCCGCGGTTATACCGACCACCTTATCATTCTTATTCGCCAAATCTACCAGCGTTTTTCCAAATACCTCGGTATACGTGGAAACATCGCTACAAGATTTAGGCTCGCCCGTCCTCGTAATAAACGGGGCGATGCCATGCCATTTTTCAGGCCGTTCGACGGCCGGCGAATACCCAAGCCCCTTCTTTGTAATCACGTGGATCAAAACGGGGCCTTCAACCTGCTTGGCAAGCCCAAGGTTACGCTCGATTTCGCGTATATCGTGGCCGTCTATCGGGCCGATGTAAGTGAATCCAAGTTCCTCAAACAGCATTCCCGGCACGAGAAGCGCCTTCACGCTCTCCTTTACATGCATCCCAATATCGTACACAAGCTCGCCGATTGCCGGCAGCTTCTTAATCCTCTGCTCGATCTCTTTGCGAAGCTTGGCATGCCCCGGGTCCAACCTAACCCAGGCGAGATATCCGGATATCGCCCCAACATTCGGGGATATCGACATTCCGTTGTCATTGAGAACAACCATCAAACGTGTGCCGAGGTGCCCGGCCTGGTCAAGCGCCTCATACGCGATTCCGCCGGTCAGCGAACCATCGCCGATGACCACGGCGACATGCTCGTTCCCGCCATCTTTATCGCGGCCCTCGGCCATTCCAAGGCCAAAGCTGATCGAGTTGCTGGCGTGACCGCTATCTAAAAAGTCATGCTCGCTCTCGCTTTTCTTTGGAAATCCCGCCAGACCCCCGTACTGCCTCAAGGTAGAGAACGTTTCGTTCCTGCCGGTCAGCAACTTATGTACGTAGCTTTGATGACCGACATCCCAAATTATCTTATCAACCGGGCTTTCAAGGGAACGGTGAAGCGCAAGCGTTAGCTCGACGACCCCCAGGCTTGACGCCAGATGCCCTCCCGTCTCCGAAACCGTCTCAATCAGCCGCGACCTGATCTCCGTGGCCAGCTGGGCTAGTTCCCCATGCGACAAGTGCTTTATATCGTTCGGACTTTTGATCGTGTTTAGAATTTGATAGTCCATATCACCCTTCTTTTACCCTTAACCGCCACTGTCATCAACTATTCCACATTCCAGCGATTTCTGATATTTTAGGTTATTTCACGTATTATAACGCTAAGTCCCTGCTTTAGTAATGGTAATTTGTTATAGGGTTATAGGGGACGTTGTTTCCTGTGCGTCCTAACTCAACAAGTTAGGACGCACAGGAAACAACGTCCCCCTTCTCAGAAGTCCCGGTCAAAAACAAAATCCGCCAGCTCCGCAAGAACCGTCGTGTCGCCATCAACTTGAGATAGCGCCTCCTTGGCCTTATCGGTCATCATCCGCGCCATTTCTTTTGCCTTTTCAAGCCCGTAAAGCGCTGGGTAGGTAGCTTTTTCATGCAGCACGTCGCTGCCCACCGCTTTACCGAGAACCGCCGCGTCACCGACCACATCAAGGATGTCGTCGACGATCTGAAACGCCAACCCCAGATATATCGCGTAATCGGTCAACAACGCAAGATCGCGCTCGGATGCGTTCGCGAGAATCGCGCCCGCACGCACCGATGCCTTTATAAGTTCGCCGGTCTTTTTCTCGTGTATAAACTTAAGCGTCTCGGCATCGACCACCATGCCTTCAGATCGAATATCAACTACCTGCCCGCCGACCATGCCCGACGCGCCGGACGCGGTCGCCAGTTCCCTTATCACCCACACGATGCGTCCGGCATCAATCGCCTTCTGCTCGCTGCTTACAAGCCGAAATGCCTCGGTATTAAGCGCATCCCCTGCAAGAATCGCCATGTCCTCGCCGAACTTAACGTGACACGTCGGCTTACCGCGCCGCAAATCATCATCGTCTAAAGCGGGAAGGTCGTCATGGATGAGCGAGTAGGTGTGAATAAACTCAACGGCACACGCCGCCGGCATAACATCTTCGGGATCGGTTCCAAACACTTTCGCAGATTCTATAGCAAGAACAGCCCTGAATCTCTTTCCACCTGCGAACAGGCTGTAGCTCATTGCTTTGTACAGTTCCTCGGGGTGCCCAACCTCAGGAAAATATTTCTTGAGGCCCTCCTCAACGAGAAGCCTCGTATCTTCCGGGTATTTACCTGGCAACTATATCCTCTCCTGCGGTTTCTTCATCGGTCTGCGGCAGCCAGGCGGTATAATCGATGTGCTGGTTGCAAATCGTCGCAAGCTGAACGCTTTCCTCAAGCAAATCCAGCGAATCTTCGAGACTAATCTCTTTTTTTCTTACTAATTCCGCTATCTCTTCCAGTCTGTTTAAAGCTTGATTATACGTTAGCCTCTCCAACTGTTCCACCAA
>NZ_PFNG01000214.1:27798-27991 GCF_002791875.1 Candidatus Aquicultor secundus
TTATCTGGTTACTAAAACCCTCATTCTAGACCTTCACTCATTCGTAATTCGACTTTCGCAATTCGCAATTCTCAGGTTACCTGGCTTCCTTGCTTCCCCTGGTCTCTTTCAATTCGGTCGCAATCCGGCCAAGAATACCGTTTACAAACTTACTCGACTCTTCCATCCCATAAATCTTGGCCAACTCCACGGC
>NZ_PFNG01000214.1:28002-37505 GCF_002791875.1 Candidatus Aquicultor secundus
TCCTCATATAGCAACTCGTACAAGCCTATCCTGATCAAGTTGCGGTCCACAATCGGCATGCGATCCAGCGTCCAGTTGTCGGTATGCCCGCTGATAATCGAATCGATCTGCTGCGTGTGTTTTTCAACACCCTCAACCAGCTCAATCGTAAACTCGCTCGGCTTCTCACCGCGAGCAAGCTTACGGTTCTCAAGAATTTGTTCCAACGGTTGGCCTGTTATTTCTTTTTCATATAGGATTTCCAGCGCGTCTTTACGCGCCTTCCTTCGTTCTGATATCATGCTTCCTATTCGTTTAAAAACCCTGAGATAAAATCGGTGTAGACTTCCCCTTTCCTAAAGAAAGCGTTGTCCAATACCCTCAGGTGAAACGGGATCGTCGTCGCAAGGCCCATAACTACACACTCTTCAAGTGCCCTGCGCCCCCTACTAATAGCTTCATTTCTGTCTTTTCCCCAAACTATCAACTTCGCAAGAAGCGAATCGTAATAATTCGGAACATCGTAGCCGGTATACAGATGACTATCTACCCTTACCCCGGGCCCGCCAGGAGGATTATACAGGGTAACTCTTCCGCCCGCCGGCATAAAGTCCCTCGATGGGTCCTCCGCGTTGATCCTGAACTCTATTGCATGCCCGTTTTGCTTGATGTCGTCCTGGGTATAGCTAAGCTTCTCACCTGCAGCTATTCTTATCTGCTCTTTTATAATATCAACGCCCGTCACCATTTCGGTAACCGGATGTTCGACCTGCACTCTAGTATTCATTTCCATAAAATAATAGCTGCCGTCCGGCTCGACCAGAAACTCGATGGTGCCCGCACTCGTATAGCCGACCGCTTGAGCAGCCTTTACCGCAACCTCACCCATCTCCTTGCGCTTATCGGCGCTTATCGATGGCGAAGGCGATTCCTCGATCAGCTTTTGGTGCCGGCGCTGTATCGAACAATCACGATCCCCCAGGTGAATAATGTTGCCGTGCCCATCCGCCAGGATCTGAAACTCAATATGGCGCGGCCGGGCAACATATTTCTCCATATAGACATCATCGTTTCCGAATGCGGCCTTAGCTTCAGATTGCGCCATCCGGAGGAATTTTACCAGTTCTTTTTCGTTCTGGGCGATCCTCATGCCTCTACCGCCACCTCCGGCAGACGCCTTTATCATGACGGGATAGCCGATCTTCTCTGCCTCGATCAGCGCTTCTTTATCGCCGCTGACCGATCCGATGGTACCCGGAGTGACCGGTATACCCGCTTCAACCATCCTGCGCCGTGCTTCCGACTTATGCCCCATCGCTTCAATCGCCTCAGCCACCGGACCAATAAACATTATATGGCATGATCTGCAGATATCGGCAAATTGGGGGTTCTCCGCTAGGAATCCGTACCCCGGATGAATCGCATCGGCGCCGGTTACTTCAGCCGCGCTTATGATGTTCGGGATATTAAGATAACTCCTATGACTCTGGGCCGGACCGATACAAATCGCCTCATCCGCAAGCTTGGTATGCAGCGCCTCTACATCGGCCTCGGAATATATTGCAACCGTAGGGATATCAAGCTCTTTGCAGGCTCTGATGACCCGCACGGCTATTTCACCCCTGTTGGCTATAAGAACCTTCTTAAACAAACTACTCTCTCCTGTTAATAAAGCTAAATAAGATTACTAGCCGAGTGGCTCGTAGAGGAACAACAACTGGCCGTACTCAACCGGGTGACCGTTTTCAACAACCACCTCGCGGATTACTCCCGGCTCCTCCGCCGCTATCTCGTTCATAAGCTTCATGGCTTCAACGATACACAGCGTCTGCCCTTCGCTGACCTCGTCACCTACTGAAATAAACGGATCTACATCGGGCGACGGGGCCGCATAAAAAGTTCCGACCATCGGGGCAACTATTTTCTTCCAATGTGGTGGATAATTATCCTGGGTTTGAGCTTGGGTTTGAGTCGAACCGCCGTTTCCGGAGACCGGCATCGCACCATCTACCGCAAGCGCCAGCCCTTTTCTAACCGATATTTTTACGCCTTCTTCTTCAACGGTCACCTCTGCAACGCCGCTCTCCTCAACAAGCTTTATTAATTCACGAACTTGGTTTACATCCATATATCCGTCCTCCTTGACGGCCCTTATTTCCTCGCTCATCATGAAGACGGCTTTCTCAGCGCCTTCGACATGGGCCGCCAGGTATTTACGCGCCTCATTCGGGAACAATGCATACGTCAACACATCTTCCTCGTTCCTCGCCAGGTCCCCGACAGCCCTTGCATAATCCTCGAACCTTTCGGTTATTAAATCGGCAGGCCGGGTTGTCAGCGGCGTTTCATCCCCAAGGATTTTAGCCTGTATCTCTTTATCGATGGGGCCCGGAGCCCGCCCGTAAAGTCCTTTAACGTATTGTTTCATCTCATCCGGGATTATCGCCCAACGTTTTCCGGTCAGCACATTAAGAACAGCCTGTGTTCCAACGATCTGGCTCATCGGCGTAACCAGCGGCGGATATCCGACCTCCGCCCGCACTTTTGGAATCTCCTCTAAAACCTCACCCATGCGATCCAATGCTTTTTGCTGCTCGAGCTGACTGTACAGGTTTGAGAGCATGCCCCCCGGCACCTGGTGCGAGAACACCTGCATGTGGGTGATCGATGTCACGCCCCGCTGGAATCCCCGTTTTGCACGGATATCCTCCCAATATTTTGCGATATCAAAAAGCTTCTCGAGCTCAAACCCTGTGTCGTAGGGGGTATCCTTAAGCGCTGCGGCGATCATCTCAATCGCCGGCTGCGAGTTGCCGAACGCCAGCGGAACCGTCGCCGTGTCGATGATATCCACGCCGGCCTCGATAGCTTTCAGGTAGTTCATCGGCGCCATGCCGCCGATATAATGACAGTGCAGGTCGATCGGCACGTCGACTTCTTTGCGGAACCTTTCAACCAGCTTAAACGTCCTATACGGCGTCAAAAGCGCCGCCATGTCTTTTATGCAAATGGAATCAACACCCATCTCAACCAGCTCAACCGCGGTTTCGACATAATGCTCAAGGGTGTGAACCGGGCTTATCGTGTAACATACCGCCCCCTGCGCGTGCGCCCCCGCTTCTTTTACCGCCTCGATGGAGACCCTTAAATTCCTGGTGTCGTTAAGGGCATCGAATATCCTAAAGATATCCATGCCATTTTTGGCCGATTCAAGAACAAACCTGCGCACAATGTCGTCTGGGTACTGCTTATACCCGACCAGATTCTGGCCGCGAAGCAACATTTGCAGCGGGGTTCTCGGGGCATGCTTCTTGATAACGCGGAGCCTGTCCCACGGGTTTTCATCAAGAAAACGGAGCGTTGCATCAAATGTCGCACCGCCCCAAACTTCGAGTGAGTAGTACCCTATACGGTCGATTCTATCCAGAATCTTCAGCATATCATCCGTGCGCATACGTGTAGCCCACAACGACTGGTGCGCATCTCGCAACGTAGTATCGGTAACCTTAACTGCTCTTGCTTTCATACCCACCTGCTCTAAATCTTAGATAACCCCGCCTTTGAAAAAAGACGGGGTATCGTTGTTATTATACAGCATTTGCGCTTGTCGGTGAAGAACTTTTATACCACATAAAGCAACGCTTGGTTCTTCATCGCGGCCATCGTGCCCGTATTATACGGGCATCCCTGGTGATGTAATTGTAATAGAAAGCCGGCCTCTCCGTAAGAACTAAACCCTTGTTATGTAATCGCCTGTCCTGGTATCGACCTTAATCATGTCGCCAACGTTAATAAACAAGGGCACCTGTACCACGGCCCCCGTCTCCAGGGTTGCGGGTTTGGTACCGCCGCTTGCCGTGTCGCCCTTAACACCGGGTTCCGTATGGGTAACCTCAAGCTCTACCGCCGTCGGCAACTCAATACCCAACGCCTGGCCCTCATGCATCGCGATAAGAACGTTCATGTTCTCTTTCATAAACTTCGTCTCGTCCTGCAAGAACGATGCGGGAAGGCTTATCTGCTCGTATGTCTCGGTATCCATAAAGACGTAATCGCTCCCGTCATTGTACAGATACTGCATCGACCGCCTGTTGACCATAGCCTGCTCGACTTTTTCACCCGCCCTAAACGTCTTATCGACAACGCCGCCCGTCTTAAAATTCCTGAGTTTCGTACGCACAAATGCCCCACCCTTACCCGGCTTTACGTGCTGAAACTCAACAATCTGAAACAAGGTGCCGTCAAGCTCGATCGTCATTCCATTCTTAAATTGATTTGTCGAAATCATTCGTTAACCTCCGAATTAGCAATAATATTAGCAATAACATAATGATATTTTACAATTCCAGCAGGTCTTTCGTCGAGAGGGTCAGGACTTCGCGACCACTCCGGGTCACAACAACAAGGTCCTCGATCCTCACACCACCGAAACCGTTTATGTAAATTCCCGGCTCAACCGTGACAACCATGGCCTCAGCCAACATCGCCTCATTTCCCTTGGCAAGCGTCGGCGCCTCATGAACATCCAGGCCGACCCCGTGCCCAAGGCTGTGGACAAAGTTCTCACCGTAGCCCGCCTCAGCGATAATATCCCGCGCAACAGCGTCCAGGTCCCGGCATACCTTACCGGGCACAACGGCATCAAGCGCAGCAATCTGCGCCTCCAATACCTTTGCATAGATATCTTTTTGCTTCCCGCTCGCCCTGCCGATAACAACCGTTCTCGTCATATCCGAGTGATAGCCATCCACGACAGCGCCAAAATCAAGCGTTACAAAATCGCCTACTTCAATTTTCTTAGAGGATGGGGTAGCATGCGGTACCGCAGAGTGGATTCCCGACGCGACAATAGTATCGAAACTCGGGCGCTCGGCCCCATGCTTGCGCATAAAGAAGTCGATCTCGATGCTTATCTCGATCTCGGTCATCCCCGGTCTTAAAATCCCGGTGATGTAGTCGAACGTCGTGTCCCCGATCGCGGCGGCATCGGTAATTTTGGTTATCTCGTGCCTGTCCTTTACCTCACGAACCGGCTCAATAAGCCCCGCCACCCCCACCAGCTGGATAGCATCGAACTCCTTAACCAAACGCTCATACTGCTTAACCGTCACATGCGTGGATTCAAACCCGACCTTCTTAACCCCCGACCCTTTAAGGAGGGCCACAATATCGCCATAAGACGGCTCCGTCCACGCAGTAATCGTATCGACTACGGCAGATTCCATCGTTTCTGCAAGATATCTCTTATCAATAATAAGCGTCGATGTGTTCGCATCGACGATCAACATTACCTTGGCCCCCGTATAGCCCCCGTTGGAGCCGCTCAAATAAAAAATATTGCGAGCATCGCTTACCAACAGGGTATCTATCTCGGCCTTCTTAATACGCTCCCGTAGCTTATCAAGCCTTTTATTATAGCTAGGCTGCATGTCCCCAATCCTCTAGTTGTCTTTACAACAAACCTTGGTCTTACAGCTAAGGTAATTAGCAATTAGCGATGAGTAAATGCAAAACGATCGTCATTCGCTAATCGCTGCTTTTATGATCTCAACCGCAGCCCGCACCGCCAGCACATAGCTCTGCGGGCCGAACCCGGCGATCTGTCCCACCGCAACCGGCGCCGTAACCGACGTATGCCTGAATTCCTCACGAGCGTGGATATTTGAAAGGTGCACTTCAACCGCCGGTATCTTAACCGCCGCCAGCGCATCGCGCACGGCGATACTATAGTGCGTAAAAGCGGCCGGGTTGATTATGATGCAATCGACCCTTCCCGCCGCTGTCTGAATCCTATCAACGATATCGCCCTCGTAATTCGACTGGTAGAATTCCACATCAAGCCCACAATTACCAGCCTCATCTTTAATCATACCGTTTATCTCGTCCAGCGTTACCGTTCCGTAAACCGCCTCTTCCCGTTTCCCGAGCAAATTCAGATTGGGCCCATGGATAACCAGTATCTTCCCCATCTTCTTATCCCTCTTTCAAAAATTCGCTGAGCACTGTAATTAAAAGGTTCTCATCAACGTTCTTAACAACAGGATTTCCAATTCCGTCAAGCAGCACAAAATTATGCCCGCCCATCGCCCGCTTCTTGTCCCGCTGCATGACTTTTACCAGCTCTATCGCATCCGCTCCCGATACCGAGATCGGCAGCCCATACGAAGAAATAATCCGCTTATGAAGCTCGACCGTATCCTCATCTATCATCCCAAGCGTCTTACTTAGCCGGGCGACAAATACCATGCCAACCGCAATCGCCTCGCCGTGCGAGTAATCATACCTGGTAGCCGACTCGATTGCGTGTCCGAGGGTATGGCCGTAGTTTAGAAAAGCCCTCACCCCGGCGTCCCGCTCATCCATCTCGACAATCTCCGCCTTAATCGAGCAACACGTCTTTACCACATCGGACAACACGTCTACCTGCTTATCAAGCAAATCCCCGTGCTTCTCTTGTATCAGCCCCAATAACGGCCCGCCCTTTAAAAAAGCGTATTTTATAACTTCAGCCATACCCCCCGCAAAATCCCTATCGGATAATGTGTTCAGCGTGGATACGTCGATGTATACGAATGTCGGCTGATAAAAAGCACCTATCATGTTCTTACCCAGCGGATGATTTACGGCGACCTTACCACCGACACTGCTATCGACTTGCGCCAGCAATGTCGTCGGTATTTGAACAAAAGGCACGCCCCGCTCGTAGGTGGCCGCGATAAATCCCGCTAGATCCCCTACAACGCCACCGCCCAGCGCGATAACGACGTCCTTTCTTTCAAAGCCCTTCTCTATAAGCTCCCCGTAAATCCGCTCGGCAACGCCCAGCGATTTCGCATCCTCGCCATCCGGGACAAGAATCAGCTCATAATTAATCGCCTCAACCGATAATGACTCAATTATAAGAGTCCCGTAAAGATCCCATACCGTAGGATTAGTAATCAGGGCAACCCTAGCGGCACCAAAAAACTCCTCGAATTTTTCAACAAACCCGTGGTATATCCGATCGCCTATATAAATTGGATAACTCCTGTCGCCAAGCGCGACATTAACAACCTGCCGTATCAACTAAACCTCTCCGCTCTCTTCTCTCTCTTCTACTTCTTTTTATTTCTCTTTTGTTTCTGTTCTCTTCCACTTCTGTTCTATTACTATTCAACTACTCAATTGATATTCAATTGCTTGTTCTATTTGTTTTTGAGCGCTTCCATAATGCAATCGACAACGCTTCGAATCGTTTTACCTGACGTATCAATCGCAATATCCGCAATGCTTTCATATTGCGGTTCTCTCTGCTTGAGCAATCGTCCTATCTCGGCTTCCGGGTCCTCGACATTAAGAAGCGGGCGCTGCTCACCTGTTTCACCTACACGCCTGAACAGCTCCGGTGTCCCGGCCTTGAGGTACACAACGACCGCCCTCCTCTTCAGCTCCAGCCTGTTCTCCTCCCGCAACGCTATTCCTCCGCCACAGGCAACAACCTTTCCCTTGCCGGCAAGGACTTCCTTAAGCGCCACCGACTCAATCCTGCGAAAGGCCTCCTCACCATCGTTTTTAAATATTTCCGGGATAGACCTGCCGGTCCTCTTTTCAATAAACATGTCGGTATCGACAAACGAATAGCCGAGCCGTTTTGCCAACACATGCCCGACAGATGTCTTCCCGGAGCCCATAAACCCTATCAAAGCGACGTTAATCAAACTTCCAACCTCTTCAGATAGCGGTCATAAGCCGCTTTGGTGTCCTCCATAGCGTCACCGCCAAACTTACCGATCAAGGCCTTAGCAATCTCAAATGCCACAACCGCCTCACCAATAACCGCCGCTGCGGGAACCGCGCACACATCGGACCGTTCCTTTACCGCATCCACCGACTGCTTAGTAGCAATATCAACGGTCTTTAGCGGCTGCATCAAGGTGGGAATTGGCTTCATCGCAGCTCTAGCGATCACAACCTCGCCATTCGTCATGCCGCCCTCGATACCGCCGGCCCTGTTTGTCTTCCGGTAATACCCGCGCCCTTTCTCGTAAAATATCTCATCATGCGCCAGCGACCCCGGCTTTGCCGACACATCGAATCCCTCGCCTATCTCAACACCCTTAATCGCCTGGATAGACATCAGAGCACGTGCAATATTCCCATCAAGCTTCTCCTCCCACGAGGCATAACCCCCAAGGCCGGGAGGGCACCCGTACACCAAAACCTCAAACACGCCGCCGATCGTATCCTTAGCGCTGCGTATTTTTTCTATCAACTCGACCATCCTGCCGGTAGCCTCTTTATCAAAAGACCTGGCAGGAGACCTGTCTATCCGCTCAAGATCATCCGGTAGCGGCAGCTTCTCAGTGTTCGCCTCGACATCACCGATAGATATAACATGGCTTACTACCTGTATCCCGAACTCCGCCAACAATAACTTAGCAACAGCGCCCGCAGCAACCCTCGCCGCAGTTTCCCGTGCGCTCGAGCGCTCAAGAATATTTCGTATATCCTTTTGTCCGGTCTTCAAAACTCCGCTCAGGTCGGCATGCCCCGGTCGCGGCTGTGTTACCACTTCAGCCTTACCCGATATTTCCTCAACCGACATCCTTTCCAGCCAGTTCTTCCAATCCCGGTTATCGACCTTAAGCGTTATAGGGGAGCCAAGCGCTTTACCAAATCTCACACCGCTCAACACTTGAGCCGTATCGGTCTCTATCTGCATACGCCCGCCTCTACCAAACCCTAACTGCCTTCGGGCCAGCTCCTTATTTATCGTATCTACCTTTATCCCAAGGCCGGCCGGAACCCCTTCAATAATCGCAAACAAAGCAGGACCATGCGATTCACCGGCCGTTACGTACCTTATCACTCAGCTCTTCCCTCCAGATTATTTTCCAATAAGTATAACTTATCATACTGCCTATCTCCACTAACAGACATAAAACAAAAGCCCGGCAAACCGGGCGTTAAGTTTAAACATCGATTAAAATATCCTTAACCAGAGCCCCATCGATTCAGGCTCCGGGCTTTTATCCTATTTAATAATCTCATCGCCAACCTGCAACGTCAGTCTATCATCGCCGTAGAGAAGCGATATACTGCCATCACCGATATCGGTTACTTTGAAAGGCGAACCCGCAATCTGATCCCCTTCCTGAACCGTATACTCCTGTGCTTTGTATATAACGGTTGCATACTTTACACCACTTATATCGGCAATACTTTTCAGGGCGAGTGAGTTCGAGCTTGGTGTAGTATCAGCACTCTGCCCGACCTGTACGCCGCCCAGGAAACCCGCGCCGCTAGTATCGCTTACCGTAGTGGTCGGCTCTGAGAGCGGAGTAAATGGGTCCCTGTAGCCTGTTATATCGGGCTCGATCTCCACGGTATCAGTAGAGTTTACCGTGCCGGTAGAATTCGCCGTGGTCGTGCTTGTAGAGGCTGTGCCTTCCACTGAAGAGGACGTCTGTGTGCTAGATACCCTAACTGCGGGTTTTATTACTGGTTTTTGAACCGCCACATTGGTAGATGGCCCACCAGGCGTT
>NZ_PFNG01000225.1:0-3084 GCF_002791875.1 Candidatus Aquicultor secundus
TACCGCAAGGTAACAAATGCCTTTTTCTTTTAAATAAGACCGACCGCTTTAAGACTTCTGATAAGGAGGTGAAAAAATGAGATTCTTCCGTAACGAAAAGGGCTTTACCCTTATTGAGTTGATGGTCGTTATCCTTATTATTGGTATTTTGGTGGCTATCGCCGTACCGATCTTTAACAACGCCAGGGCTTCCGCGCAGCGCAGGACATGCCAGGCAAATCTGAGGACAATGGATGGCGCTATTCAGATCTGGAAGGCGGATAATCCGGCGGATACCGATGCGTATCCATCAACTATCGACGGGGTGGCACAAGACCTTGTGGGGGGTTATATCAAGGCCATGCCGGTTTGCCCGACTGATAATTCGAGCTATACTGTCCCCAGTGGCGGCGGCTCGGTACCTCCAGTGATAGAATGTATTCATAAGGCTGCCTTAGGTCATAGTTATTAGTAGAATATAGCCGGGAGGCTATTGCAAAAGAGCGGCAAGAGATTGCCGCTCTTTTGCTATTTAGGCTTATGCCGATATTGGGTACATATCAATTGATCCAGGAGATGCACTTGTTATATAAAACCAACGCGGTAGCTACAGGAGTTAATCCTCCCGCGAACGCTGAAAAAGTGGAAACAATCATCAGGGCTTTGCTATATGGCTTGGTTGTCTTTGCTCCGTTGGCCATTTATCCCACTGTGCTCAACCAGGCATTATCGTTAAAATACCTCCTATTTAAAGAAATTTCAGTTGTCGTGATATTCCTGTATTTAGCGAAGGGTTTAATATACGGAACGAAGATACGAATTTCAGGCCTCGAATTATCTCTTGCGATATTTCTCTTTCTTCTGGTTATTTCAACCGCATTATCACTTAATTTGCATATGAGTATTGAAGGCAATTACTTACGATACGATGGTCTAATAAGCTTCTTGAGCTGTATTGCTCTATTTTTTGTTGCAGTCCAATCCTTCAAGAATAAGGCTACGGTTGAAACTGTAGTTAGGTTTGGGGTTGTATCGGCGGTTCTCGTTTCGACCTACGGCATAGCGCAAAGCCAGGGTCTTGATCCGTTCCCCTGGGCGTACCGCATGTTTGAAGGTACGCGGAGTTCTTCAACATTCGGAAACCCCATCATACTTGGCGGCTACCTATCCCTCATGTTGCCACTTGCTGTGACTTTGGCACTACAGAGCAAGACCTCATTTCAAAGAACACTCAATATACTTGCCACGGTATTAATCGCAGTGTGCTTGATTACTACGATGAGCAGGGCTGCGTGGGTTGCGGGATTATTCGGTCTTGCAATCTTAGGTGTCGGCTACGCGCAGAAAAAAGGTTTTACTGCAAGGATAGTAGCCATACCGGCTGCAATCGCCGCTATGGTAGTATTTCTCGCTTCATTAGCGGTAGGGCTACCTATGATGGCCGGGAAGATTTCTTCAGCATTCGGCTTTAACGGAAGCATCGACAGCAGATTTCTGATGTGGGAAAGTGCATTCAAGATGGTATCCGAGAGACCGCTATTCGGTTTTGGCCCGGACACCTTAGGGCTAATATTTTCAAGGTATGAGGTTCCCGGTCTTATAAAATACGATCCTTCAGGTACCTTTGACAACGTTCATAACGCGTTTCTCCAATTGGCCGTAACCACCGGTATCCCCGCGATGGCCACATTTGTCTTCATTCTTGCCTTCGTCTGCTTTAAGACATACAAAAATATACGAGAGAATAGAGATACGTCGCTGGTTACGGTTGGTTTGCTTAGCGGGATAGTAGCGTTCACAATACAAAGCCTCACTGGCGTAACGGGCATCGTTACGTCGGGATTTATGTGGCTATACATGGGTGTTTTGGCTTCGAGCTGGTCACAGCCGGGGATTGAAATCAAGCCAGTACGCAGCGCCAACAGATATATTATCATTGCAACCGCTACTATAGTTTGCCTTTTTGCTAGCATATTCGTTACTAAACCGTTTATAAGTGAGAGCGCGCTTGCCCAGGCTAGATTGGCAACACAAGAAGGCGATGTGATATTAGCAGAAGCTAACTATAAAACGGCCATATCTTATGATCCTAATGATGATAAAGCATACAGTGAGCTTGGCATCATGCTAGTCGATTCGGGGCAATCCTCGCATAATATTTCGCAATGGTCGCGAGGCGTTAAGCTCCTCGGAGAATCAGTCAGGTTATCCCCGTATAACAGGGAAAACAATATCCTGCTTGGGCTTGGTTATCTTTATGGCGGCAGGGCGTTTAATGGTAAGTATTTCAACGCGGCCGTTAAGCCGCTTGCGGAAGCAGTAAGGCTTGATCCACGCAATTATAGAGCCGTTGATTTTCTTGGTATGGCATATCTTGAGACCGGTCGTATGGAAAAAGCATATGCTAATATAGCCAAAGCTCTTAATATCAATTCAAATGATGCTCAAACACATTATCATATGGGTCGATATTATGAAAAGGCCAAGCGGCAGGAGAAAGCACTAAACGAGTACGCGACCGCCCTTAAACTCGATCCGAATTATAAAAATGCAAAAACTGCATATGAAAGGTTGGTAAAACATGGATATGGCGATTTTCTTAAGCACCGAAATTAAGCACCTAAAAGCAAAAAAAATAGCGCTGGGCATAATCATAGCATTAATTATCTTGGCCGCTTTTGTAAGTGATAGATTCATAAGCGCAAACACATTTTATGCACGTGCGGTCCACATGGAAGAGACCGGTTATATTGACGCCGCAAAAAATGGCTACATTCAAACATTGCAAATGAACCCATGGCATGCCGATGCGAATTACCAGCTTGGCGTTCTCATGGGAAAGCAAGGAAACACATCAGAGGCTATAAAATATATAAACCGTGCATTACAATTGAAAGATGACCCTGATTATTACCTTGGTTTAGGATTTCTCTACTTAAACAAACTCCAAGATACAAAAAATGCTGAAAAAAACTTCCGTGAAGCATATGTTTTAGACCCTCATAACTACTTTGCTTGCAACATGCTTGGCATTCTGGCAGAGCACAAGCACGATAGCGAACAGGCGATTCGATATTATAAAAAAGCTATACAGACAAATCCGGG
>NZ_PFNG01000225.1:3095-3237 GCF_002791875.1 Candidatus Aquicultor secundus
GCTATAAAAAGCTTGCAAGTATTTATGCCGTAAAAGGTATGGACGAGAAAGCCGAAGACTGCTGGCAAAATGTTCTCAAGATAGATCCAAAAGACAAGGATGCCAAGGCGTACTTTAAGGTCTCGAAATCGGTTAACTAATC
>NZ_PFNG01000225.1:3279-3448 GCF_002791875.1 Candidatus Aquicultor secundus
ATTCGGCGCCATTATCGGTAGTTTCTTAAACGTCTGTGCACACAGGATTCCAAAGGGCGAATCTATCGCGTACCCACCTTCTCATTGCCCTAGTTGTAATGAAGCCATACGCTATGTCGATAACATTCCAGTTTTAAGTTACATCATATTGGGTGGAAAATGCAGGAGC
>NZ_PFNG01000255.1:0-868 GCF_002791875.1 Candidatus Aquicultor secundus
ATTTTTAAATATTCTTACGGGTTTTATCTGCCCCCGAGCAATGCTTTATCCGGCTCGGTGAGCTGAAGTGCGGAAATCGTACATATAGACCGCTTTTCTGTTTTCCATATAAAACCAGTTCATGCCCGACCCTGTGGCTTACAAAACCCGGACTACGGTTCAACCCTTTTTATGCCTTTAAGCTTATCGAAGTCCTTATCGTAAGACAAAACGACGGCATCGCCTATTAATTTAGCATAAGCAGCGTTATAGCAATCGGCAAAATCAATTGGTACGGACCTGTAATACTCGACGGCTTCTTCAACAACATCTCTGTTTTCTACGGCTAGTTTCTTGGTGTTAAGAAGCAGTGTAAGTTTATCCGAAATATCATCTCTGCTTAGCTTGTAATAAGAACTGAGGGTCCATACAATCTCTAATACTACCGCGACTGTTACGTAAGCATTTACTTTTCCGGCCATAACGCGGGCGATGAAATCCTTTGAAGCGGCAGCTTGCTCGGGGTCATCTTCGGTAAGAAGTCTAATAAAAATATTGGTATCTATCAGATGGCCTTTCACTGATTTTTCTCCGCCGCATGTTTAGCTACCGCACGTTTTACGGTCTCCCTTATTTTTCTAAAGTCTTCTGGCTTTGTTTTTGGCTTAACTGTGCCCGCAGCATCAAGGATAGTGCCCTTAACCGGTATAATTTCCGCTTTGCCACCAGCTACTTTATAGATAACTCTATCGCCGGGTTTTAACCCTAGTGCTTCTCTAACCTTAGCCGGGATCGTAACTTGTCCCTTTGAAGATACTGTTGATTTTATAGCCATACAAACACCCCAAGTAAATATTTCGGCATATTCTTTACTTATTATAATAGCAAA
>NZ_PFNG01000255.1:898-4113 GCF_002791875.1 Candidatus Aquicultor secundus
AATTTGGGCGTTTGGTATGGAATTATAGAATTCCTTGTTGCGAATATATGAAGTAGTTACCCAGGCTCGCCTCGAGGGAAAGACACGCCTTGGTGATTGAACGCGTTTTTCTTTTTGGTGCCATCAACCCGTCAATACTCTGTATGAACGCAATATTAAAGTTGGCATCGCAACCAGTGTGGTTAAACGACTATGGGACGAAGTTGAGATATACCCTCGACAATAGAATCAATCGCTAAAGCTATCCGAAAAGCAACAAAGGTTCTCGAGCTTTTTGGAAACTAGACAGCATATCCCTTTAATCTGAGGCAAATTGACTATCACTTCTTGCGCTATTTTATTACGGTAATTGATGAACTTTGACTAACACTCCTTCCCTTTTTTGAAGCTGTTACAGTTATCGGCCAGGCTCCCGGAGTAGTTCTTGTTCCAACCTTCCATGTCCATGAAACAGTCCCATCTGCGGCTGCTACTTTAGGCACAAGGCCTGCCGCATGGCTCGGTCCACTTTTATACATAACCTCGATGCCACAACTAGCGCCAGGTGTTGTTCTCGCTGTCAATGTGACAAATTCGCCAGGCGAGACTGGTGATGTAACAGAGACAATCTCGAGCGTTAGAGATGAAATTTAAGGTTATTATAGAGAAAGTTGATAACGAAGGTTATTCGGTATACTGTCCAACACTAAAAGATTGCTGGTCGCAGGGCAAGACAGAGGAAGAGGCACTTGAGAATATCAAGGATGCAATAAAAGTTTATTTGGAAACCCTCGAAGAAGTAACCAAAACAAAGCACACACATGATGTAGAGGTAGCCGTGTAGTGGCAAAAGTCCCGCCTACTTCCGTGCCAGGCCTAATCGATCCCACGTCCATGAGATATCGTAGTGGGGTTTACCTTGCTTCTTGTTATGCTCCTCGGTATTCTCGATGGATTTTAGAAGCTCAACGACCTTGTCGCGGCCGGCTTTTGTCTTGACGGCTTGCGTAGGGGTTTTGCCGCCGAGTGCCGGGATCTGTTCGGTCAGCCATTCCTCGTAATGTCGTTGCATAAATTGCGTGTAAATCTGCTGTTTGATTTCGGGCGGTATCTCATCTTCGCGGGCACGGGGCTTGTCTTCATATTGCTCCATTGCTTGCATTGCGTCCTGAAACTCGTCCGCTTTGTGAATAATCGTATCGGCGGCATATTTAAGGATAAGCGCCTTCCCCTCCTCAAGTCGTTCCCTGGAATTTGTCTCAAGAACCAGTTTATTGCCCTTGATCTCAAATCGTCCGAGTATGACGGGGCCGCTCATGCGCTCCGTCTTTCCCAGCCAAACAAACCCGTCCTCTTCACGCTTTAGCTCCTCGATCTTGCTTAAAGCAGTTAAAAGCGCATCCTTATCCTTAACTTCAAAACGCGCTTTTGAAAATACAAGCGGCTCTCCGCTCGTCGTCTCGAGTTCCATTTCCTGGGGATACAAGATCGGCTCATACCAATAGTAATTGAACATGTCGCCGTCCTCTTTGAGATAATCGCGCATTGTTGCACCGGGATTCTCGCGCTTAAAGAATTTATAGTCGTCTTTGAACGCCTTTACCAGGCGCTCCTTGAGGCTTCTATGATAGGCGTATATGCTGCCCGACAGGATGTAGTCGCCATCGAATTGGAGTACCCTTGCTGCAAAGATGTCCCATTTGTTAAGGTAGCGCGTGGCGATTTGCTCACGTACGTCGAATTCACCGCCGAGCAGCAGATCGCGTAGCAGAAGCCCTTCTTCAGGGTATACCTCTTCGACCTCGTAGAGACTCAGACAGGAATCGCGCATCTTGTTCAATACGGCAAGCTCATCGGCATCCAGTCTTCGGGCGTTATCTTCTATGTAAAGTTCAAGCAGAGTTTTGCTATCGTCATTATCGTAATCGGCGCGTGCATCGTGTACGGCCCACTCGAAGAAGTTGGTAACCGCCATGTCGTGTATCCCGCCGCTTAAATGCTCGTCAGGGTCGAACTCGTCCCAAAAGACATCGCCGGCTTCCTCGACGGCGTCCATGTGATGCCTGCGAAGGTATGCAAGAATGTCTTCGACCTGGCGCTTTTTTATCGAAGACTCGGGTTTGATCTCTGCGTACGATGTTGTGCCGCAGCATTTCTTAAATTTCTTACCGCTGCCACACGGGCAAGGCTCGTTTCGCCCCACGCTGGCCATTAGAGCGCCTCCTCATTCCAATCTGAACTGATTTTACGATTATTTCATAATGAACGTCGTAAGACAAATATGAGTGGCTGTGATGTAACACAGGACGTCGAAGGACTTATTTTCTGGGTATAGTTACCGGGCAGCCGGGCCTACCAGGGTTGGTTCAACTTCAGATGCCACCGCCGATCCCTCAATCCTCCGATATACGTAGGCATAGGCGAGCGCAATGAGGGGGAATACAATAAATAGGCCGAGGCCGAGCGGTATCGCGCCAAGTATAATTAGACCGAGAAGCGCCAGGTCTAGCAGGAATACTTTGCCTGCCATACCCCTTGTAAGCTCCCAGCTTTTTTGCAAAGATTCGATAATCGCATCGGTACCGCTCGCGTTTTTGTCGACGATGTAGTAACCGAAGAACTGCAATCTAATAAAAAGATAAATACCCGGGATAATAAGCAGAATGGTACCGATGCCAACGGCAACGCTGAACAAGAAATCGCTGATGAGAAATATTAAATACAGTGGGTACACCGCGAAGAAATCGCCGAATTCCGCTTTCTCGCCTGTTATCGACTTGAGCGCTACGTTTATAGCGCCCATACTAATAAACGCCCCTGCGAGAAATGAGAAGATGCTGGTATGGACCCTGAAACCTCCGCCAAGCGGGCTCGGCGCACCTAATGTATTGTCAATCGAGTTTGCAACCGCTGAAATAATAAACGATATGAGCGTGAGGCCGACAAAAAGAACCGGATTGCCTTTAAACGTCTCCCAACTGCTACGTAATACATCCCCAATTAAGAAATCTTTCGCTGCCATTCGCTACCCCTTCCCCTCAACGATCGAGTACTGGCTCTGTTACGTAATTACTTACCCATATCTATGTTTTCTCCTGTTGCTATGTGTAACAAATTTATTACAGGGCTCGTGGCCCAGTAGCGAGGGATCACGTTTTTTGCCAAACGGAATCTCGACTTTATTCTACTCTCCCCGCAAACCCCTCCCTTATCATCTCGACCACCTCGTCTTCGCT
>NZ_PFNG01000268.1:0-511 GCF_002791875.1 Candidatus Aquicultor secundus
AGGTGCCGTGAGTGCCACGCAGTCCACCGTGCAGCCGGTAAGTTTAAGTTGTTAAGATCTGATACAAGGTTTGAGGCGTGCGATTGGTGCCACGGCACAGGAGCCGGCTCAGGCTTTAACATTCAGATGGATAACGACGACAACTATACCACTGAGTACAACGTTGGACATACCATGGGCTTTGGTATTAGCTCAGGCAAGTGGAAAGCGCCAGATGATACCTATCCGGCATTTACACCTAACTACTGGATGGGAGGATTCTCCTGCTTCGACTGCCACAGCCCGCACGCCAACCCGGCGAGGATCATGGGTTACGACCAGAACGGTAAACCGATCCAGTCGATCGTCAAACTAGAGACCGGTGAGGTCTACAACATGGGTAACCCGGGCCACGACCTGGGTGATGCCGGCGGCAGTGGCTTTGCAGATGCGGAGTCCGGTGACGGTACCTACTGGGTACCGGCTCTTGGCGGTCCGCTTCCGAAGTCAAAACCATACTACCTCGCAGGTA
>NZ_PFNG01000268.1:530-1137 GCF_002791875.1 Candidatus Aquicultor secundus
CGCACAGACCACTGAGACCGTTAATGGAATCAAGGTCTACCAGCAGCTATCTAACATGACGCAAGAGCCCAATACTTGGGTTGACGGCCACTATGTCGGTGGTAGGGATAGCGGTATGTACTGGGGTGATTTAGTTCAGGACAATACAAATACGATTACCCTTAACCCGGGCGATGAGATTCTGGATAATGTTGACCAGGTTCTTAACGAGTTCAGCACCAACACGGCGTATCCTGTCAACAAGCAGCCGACCGATTGGAACAACCCGATCGGTAGCGCAAGCATCCAGGACTTCACCAACATGTTTGGGTTTGCAGCGCCGAGTTCAGACTACGGCAACAACGTCCGTAACCCGTTCTGCAAGTCGCTTATCGCTGATGAGTTCTGCACCGACTGCCACGATGGTAACGGTGGTCTCCACACGGTACAGGCCCCGCTCTTTAGCGAGGACCGTGCTCTGAGGAACCAGACTGTAACCAGCAATAATGCTGCAACGGATACCGCTACAAGTGACAGTACGAACTGGAAAGGCTCCTACGACCTGGCCTACGGCCACGATGCTGCGGTGCGGCACTGAGCGCGCCAAACAAAATTCAATCCGGAGGAT
>NZ_PFNG01000268.1:1311-4448 GCF_002791875.1 Candidatus Aquicultor secundus
ATGTTCGCGCCGCTCACCAAGTACGAGATGCAGACGACCACCAATGGTTATGCCAACGAGATCGCACAGTCGCTTATCACATCGACTACTGCCAATAACGGTCAACCGACTGGAAATTTCGTCGGTCAGCTTAAGAACTCGCGTACAGTTGATTGGTCAGTAGCTAACTGGAGACAAAGCGTAGACCCGGTTAGCGTAACCTGCGCTGATGATGGCGTAAGCTTCCCACACCGTACACTCGGTTGGAAGATGCTCAAAGACGACCTCTTTGGTATCGACATCGGTGTACCTAGCGACGCCGACAAGAGCGACAGCGAGGTTGTTGCTGCAGGCCAAGCCAGAAGTGGTGCTTACGGAACTGGCGTGAAAGCGCATGACGTAGACAGTGTCTGCTTAGATTGCCACAATCCGACTGTTTGGAATGCGACAAGCTCAAGCAACCATACTGACATCGGCGGCAATACTATCTACAATGATGACGTAATTCAAAGAGGCTTGCCGTAAAGCCAATTCTTACAACGTATGACTTACAACTTGCTAACAAGGAATTACTTACAAACTACATACAACACACAAGAGGCCCGTTTTAAACGGGCCTCTTTCTTTGTTTCTTTATTATTATCGAGCCGGTCCTAATAACCCTGCATAAAACTGGTTTCTTAATCACTAAGCTGCTAAAATAGTACCTAAGGATAGCTTTCACAAATGGAAGATCGTATGAAGAGGTGTTAGTAATTGGCAAAATCCGTTACAAAAAATAAGTCGTCAAAAATGGCGGTCTTTGCGTTTGCATTCTCCGGTATGGCCGCGCTTATTTATGAGGTGATCTGGACACGAGAGCTCTCTTTGGTTTTCGGGTCAACCGTTTACGCGGTCTCGATGATGCTTACCGCCTTTATGTCCGGCCTTTCCCTCGGCGCATTTCTCGGCGGCAGATGGGCGGACAGAAGCAAAAACCTGATAGCTCTCTTCGGAACGCTTGAACTCGGCATCGGCATCTTCGGCTTATTGACGATTCCCCTTATTCAAGTGCTCCCGACCCTTTACTTCCTTGTATATAACACACTGAAGCCGAGTTTTTATTTGTTCTTCTTCTTCCAGCTGTTGCTGTCCTTTGTTATCATGCTTATCCCAACAACGTTTATGGGGGCGACGTTCCCGGTGGTTACCAAGATCAATACCGCCTCTATCGAAAAGCTTGGCAATGACGTAGGAAACGTCTACTCCATCAACACGGTCGGCTCGATCCTCGGCTCCCTCGGCGCAGGGTTTTTTCTTATCCCCCTCATCGGTGTAAAAGCAACCACATTTACGGCGGCAGGGCTGAACCTGCTTGTCGCATCAGCGATGATTTTCATTTCAAAATCGGCGATGGCGAAGAAGTGGCTCGGGGCCGGGGTAATGATTCTTGCAGTAATCGGTACGACCGCGGCCATGGTTAGACCACCGGCCATCGACCACAACTTCTATAGAATCGCCGACTACTCGTCGTATGACGAGTATAGGGAATATGTTAACGACCTAACGACGCTTTTTTTTAACGACGGTCTCTACGGACGGGTCACCGTTTTCCAGGGGCCGAGCGGTGAAAGGTCGCTGTCAACCGATGGAAAAGTCGAGGGTTCAAGTACCGAGTACGACAGGCAGGTGATGTCTCTTTTTGCGCTCATTCCCGATGAGAGCTTAAGGAGCGTAAGAGACCCGAAATCCATACTGGTAATCGGGCTCGGTACGGGCTATACGGCATACGCAGCCCTGTACGGAACGAACGCCAACATAGATATCGCCGAAATAAACCAGGCGGTTTTAGACGCCTCGAAGTACTTTGTCGGAGACTCTATCGACACAAACCCCCGCGCAAAGTTTTATTTGAACGACGCGCGCAACTATCTTTACATGACGAACAAGAAATATGACGTGGTAACGTCCGAGCCCAGCTATCCCGTTTCAACGCATATCACGCCTCTTTTCACCAAAGAGATGTTCCAGATTGTCGCCAAGCACCTAAACAAAGACGGCGTGTATTGCCAGTGGGTTCCCCGCTATATCATGCGGGACGATGATATGCTCATGATGTTTAAGACGTTTACCTCCGTTTTCCCCAATACATATGTCTGGGGATCTAACTATGGGGCCAACCAGGCACAAGATGTTTTAATGATCGGCATAAACGGCAACAAAAAGCTCGATGTTAAGCAAATCGCCGAAAACGTACGCAAGGTAGGGCGCGATAAGCTCAAGTTCTCCAGCCTCGATTTTAGCTTTTATGCGTATCCCGACACGATTGTAAAGCTAGCCAAGGGAACGCTCTCCGACGGGAGCCCGATCCCTTTTAATACCGACGACTGCCCGCTTCTTGAGTTCCAGGCGCCAAAGAACCACATCGACTTCTTTCGAGAAGGAACCAGCGCATTCAAGTAAAGCCGCCGCTTGACAGTCTACAATGGCGCTAGTATAATCTGCTGCAGATTAATAAACACCTGCCCAAAGGTTTAACTTTATACGCATGTCCTTCTTTAGTGCGCTTGTTTGTTCAAGCTTGCACTTGTAAGCGCATATATTTATTTTCCTTGGTTTTTGTTGTAAAGCGGCTAAGCGATTTAGCGATGCCATAGTTATTTTCACAGTTTATTCGAAACAACGGATGAATTTACTCGCAGACAATCGAGTAGTCGCTCTTTGTTTTTTAAGTTTATATGATAGCTGATCGTAATGAGAAACCAAGGAGTATTTGTATCTTGACCAGCCTTAAGTCAAAATCTAAGTTACGCTATTCCTCCATGCCCCTTTATGGGCAGTTTAATACATCTTGCTCAAGAAAGGGGGTGAATAAAATGAGGAAAAGTTTTGTAGTTTTTATGACTGCAGGTCTTGTCCTAACCGCAGGTAGCGGCGTTGCTCTCGCCGGACAGGATAATGGTGACGGCTTCACGACCAGCTATACGGCTGGCGTGAGGGGTAATATCGTCTCCAACCAGTACGATCTCAGTACCACCCTCTGGAATGATGGGAACGGAAATACCTTCACCTTCAACAACCAGGGCGTTAAAAACTGGGACTACATGGAGCAGGGCACAGCGGTAAGTTCGGGCGGCTATAGCGGCTCAACACCGACGGATTTGAGAAGCACGCACCCC
>NZ_PFNG01000271.1:0-3343 GCF_002791875.1 Candidatus Aquicultor secundus
TAATCGCTCCTTCAGAATGACAACTAATCGCTGTTCACTGTTTGCTAATCGCTCCTTCAGAATGACATCTAATCGCCGTTCACTGTTTGCTATAAAAATGACATCTAATCGCTGTTCACTGTTTGCTATTTGCTCCTTCAGAATGACAGAAAACCGAACGAAGGGTTTCTAGCTAGCACGACTCAACCTTTGTTCCCAGGTACTGGGCCACCACTTTCATGGCGCAGAAATCGCCGCACATGGTGCACCCTTCAACGTCTTTAATCTTGCGCTCGTTGCGGGCTGCCTCGGCTTTTGCCGGGTCTATAGAGAGGCGTATCTGCTCATTCCAGTCGAGGGCTTTTCGTGCTTTTGCCATCGAGAGATCCCATTCGGCCGCGCCTTTTATCCCTTTAACGATGTCTGCGGCGTGGGCTGCGATTCGTGAGGCTATAACGCCATCGTGCACGTCCTGGGCCGTCGGCAGCCCTAAGTGCTCGCGTGGCGTTACGTAGCAGAGGAAATCGGCCCCTGAAACTGCCGCCATGGTGCCGCCTATTGCCGCTGTTATATGATCGTATCCCGGGGCGACGTCTGTCACAAGCGGGCCTAAGACGTAAAACGGCGCACCGTTGCATATCTCTTTTTCAAGGCGCATATTCGCCGCTATCTGGTCGAACGGCATGTGGCCCGGGCCTTCGACCATAACCTGGACATCGGCTTTTCTGGCCCTGTCAACCAGCTCGCCCAGGACGAGAAGTTCCTGGAACTGGGCGCGATCGGATGCATCGGCCAGACAACCCGGCCTTAATCCGTCGCCCAAGCTAAGCGTTACGTCGTACTTGCGGGCGATCTCTAAGAGCCTGTCGTACTGCTCGTAGAGGAGGTTTTCCTTGTCGTTGTGAATCATCCAACCGACCGTAAACGCACCGCCACGGCTTACGATATCGGCCACCCTTCCCTGCTGCTGCAGCGCGTTAAGCGTCTTCCAGGTGATGCCTGCGTGGACCGTCATAAAATCGACGCCCTCTTTCGCCTGGGTCTCGATTACGCGGAACACATCATCGGGCGTCATATCGACTATGCTCCCATAAGAATCTTTTGCCAGGACCGCCGCCTGATAAATCGGAACGGTCCCCAGGGGTAGTACCGACTTTGCCAGTATCTGCGTGCGTATATCAACAAGCGGGCCGCCGGTGCTCAAATCCATCACCGCATCCGCCCCGGCCTTCTCTGCGATTTCAAGTTTATGGAGTTCTTCCTCTACTAACGGATACTCATCGGATGTGCCGATGTTCGCGTTGACTTTGGTTCGCAACCCCTTTCCAACGCCCATCGCCCTCAAGTTATGTCTGTTTACGTTTTTTGGGATTACAATAGTTCCGTCAAGGATGCCCGCGACTATCTCATCCGATGATAGATTCTCTTCGATGGCCACGGCATCGATTTCGGCTACCGATTGGCCTTTTTTTAATCTCTCAATAATCGTTGACATTACAGTTTAACCTAAATCCTTCCAAAATATAGAGCGGTTGTGCTGCGACCGTAGCCACTGCGTTACAGCCGCTCTAGCGGGCACCAGCTTGCGTGCGCGCGTTTTGTATCATATCAGTAATCGTACGGGCGGCGCTAGTCATATCGGGGGCAGAAGCCACTGCAGATATAACGGCTATCCCGTCCGCACCCGCCCGGACAACCTCTTCAATATTATCAATGGTAATGCCGCCGATGGCAACTATGGGGACATCAACCGTTTCTCTAATCTCGACAAGCCCATCTAACCCCATAGGAGGCGCCGCGTCGTTTTTACTCGGGGTTGGAAATATCGGTCCAAGCCCGATATAGTCGGCGCCCTGTTCGGCTGCCTCGACCGCCTCGTCGATACACGTCGCCGAGATTCCGATGATATATATATCCCCAACAATGCGCCTTGCCTCACCAAGAGAAAGGTCGTCCTGGCCGAGGTGCACGCCGTCCGCTTCAACTGCAAGCGCGATGTCGACGCGGTCGTTAATAATCAACAGGGCGCCGGCGTCTCTGGTGAGCCTTCTTAATTCAAAAGCGTCCGCAAAAAGCTTGCGGCTCGATGCGTATTTATCCCTATATTGGATAATCGACGCCCCACCATCTATCGCCGCTTTTGCGATATCGAAATGGCTCTTGCCGGGCGTCTCTATCGTGACCATATATAGACCAAGGTTATTTTTCAGCGCCGATTGTCTGGACAAGTTCAACTTTAGCACCCCTTACAACATCGTCGGGCGTAAGCGCGTATATCGTATCGTAGAGAGATGCATGAAACGTTCCCGGCCGTGGGCCCGATATAAGCGCCGCCTTCTCTCCTGCGATACCGTACGCGACCAGAGCGCCGGTTGCCGCTACAAAACGGTCCGCCTGGACGGCGGCAAATGCGGCGGTTATTGTAGTCGATATGCAACCGGTTCCTGTTACTGTAGCCATCATGGGGTCGCCGTTTGCAACGAGTGCGATGCGCTCACCGTCGGTAATAATGTCCTGTGCGCCCGTTACGCTTATGACGGCGTTTTGCCTGGCGGCGAACTCGCGAGCGACCTCGGCCATCTGCTCGTTCTTTCCAACCGCCTCAACACCCTTTATCTCTCCGCCGGCACCCGCCAGAATTCCGATTTCAGCACTGTTACCCCTGATTATGGCTATCTCAAGCTCACCCATAATGCGGTTACTGGCCTCGGTTCGTAGCTTAGTAGCGCCCGCCCCTACCGGGTCAAAAACAATCGGAACGCCCAGCTCGTTAGCCTTTTTACCAGCGATAATCATAGAATCGATAAGCTCGGGCGTTAGCGTGCCTATATTTAAGACCAGCGCCCCGGCAAAACCCACCATTTCCTCAACTTCTTCTTTAGCGTGCGCCATAACCGGCAGCGCACCTATACAGAGGGTTGCGTTCGCAGTCTCGTTCATCACGACGAAATTGGTGATATGGTGGATAAGCGGTTTTTTATCCCGGATTGCTTGAAGATCGCCGGCGACCCGTTGAATCATTTCTTGCATTGTATTCCTCCTTTTGGTTAGTGCAATGCGACAAAAAAACAAAAGCCATACCAGAAAAGGCACGGCTTTTAAATCTCGCCCAATTCCCTTCGCTGGCATTACCCAGAAACGGTTTTACCGTTTTTCAGGTTCAAACGGTCGTGAAGTTCACCCTTCACCTCTCAGCCGCCACGAAGCGGCTCCCGGTCACTCTATTCTATTATCAGCTTATTATACCAATATGTGATGCAGTGTTAAACTTGGGTTGCCTAGCAAACTATGCATGACCCAAACTATTTTCAACCACCTGCATTGTTTCTATACAGCCATCAGGGGATTGTCCGCGTTAGCAAAT
>NZ_PFNG01000203.1:0-7902 GCF_002791875.1 Candidatus Aquicultor secundus
TCGTTTTTGGGGCAAGCTCTTTCGATGGGCATCGGCGGCACGATTGCCTTTTTCGTAAGCTGGCGGGGTGTCTTTTTTGCTTACGCCATCATTGCTGCTTTCATTACCGTGCTTCTTATTTCAACCAGTAAAAAGCTATCGGGTCAATTAACTTCGAATCCTAATAGTCAAGTATTAGCGCCGTACGCCAAGCTTTTGGGTCATTTCCCAAGCTTAAGGGCATATATTGTGGTTGTGTTTGAAGGCATCTTTATTCTCGGATCGTTTTCATATCTCGGGGCGAATATCTCCCACGTTTTTAACTTCGGCTATTTGGCCATCGGCCTTATTATGACGGCTTTTGGTATCGGTGCCATCCTTGCTGGTCGCCTGGGCGGAAAAGTTGCAGCCAAGACAGGCAGAAGGCGTCTTATTGCTTTCGGACTATTGCTTGCCGCAACTGCCGATCTTCTAATCGCCACATTCTCAACTAACCTTGCAGCAACTATTATCGGGGTGTTCTTACTGGGACTCGGCTTTATGTTCACCCACTCTACTCTTTTAACGCTGGCAACGGAGTTTGCCAAGAAGGCAAGAGGCGTGGCCATGTCCTTGGTTGCGTTCTCGTTTATGGTCGGCGGCGCGATTGGAACCAGCATCGGTGGCAGGTTTATCAATGCGCTCGGTTATCAGTCGTTTTTTACGACGTACGGGATTTTGCTAATCGTCTTAAGCCTTATCGCTTATGTAGCTATATCTGAAGTTTCACTTGCAAAGGAGGAGGCAGAGCTTGCGCTGTAAGTGCGGCATTATGGCTCTTGGCTAAGCCGCCTGTGCATTTAGCTACCAACAGTGAGGTGCCCTGGCACGTTTTAAGCTTAAAACATTCGATAATTAACCGAAAAGGAGACAAGAACAAATGTCTGAAAACATGCAACCTACTATTGATGAAATCCTAAAGAGAATCGAGGCCGAGGTGGGGGCGGTTCCTGAAACCATGACGCACCTGGCTTCGCTCAAGCCCGAGATGGTGCGCGAGCACGTGAGAAGCAAGCAATTTGCATTCTCTCAGGAATCGATACCGGAAAAGTACCGTCAGCTGATAACGATTGCGGCGGTTGCGGGCGCGGGAGTGCCCACTTGCATCGCGACGCAGGTCAGATCGCGCTTCGCAAAGGCATCTCCGCTGATGAGATCGTCGATGCGCTCATACTAAGCCGCTTTGCGGTTGCTTCAACGGTATTTACGAATTCCGTCGAGGCCCTTCGCCTGCTTTCCGAGGAGCGCTGATATTGAAACGGTTAGGAGGCAAAGTTGACAACCACCGATTGGAGTTTGCTTATTGTGATGGCGGCGGCGCTTGCGATCTCCTGGATCAAGAACCGCGAACTCACAAAAAAAGCGATTAAGATAGGATACAAGAGCTTTGTTAATGTGCTGCCGTTTTTCATCGTGGTTTTTGCCGCAATCGGGCTTTTTGAGGTGCTGATATCGCCGCAAGCAATCCGCGGCCTGCTCGGCGGTTCACGGGGAGTTTTGGCACCTGTTATTGCTGCGGTCCTTGGAAGCATCGCTTCCGGGCCTCCTGCCGCCGTGTTCCCAATAGGGCGGTATCTGCTCGACCAGCACGCATCGGTTACCGCCGTTGCCACGCTTCTTACCGCGTGGGTTGCCGTGGGGACGGCGTCGCTTCCGGCCGAGATTGCCTATATGGGCAGGCGCTTTGCATTGACTCGCTGGGCGGTAACATTTGTCTTTTCGATCATAGTCGGGGTCATTATGGGGTGGCTGCTATGAGACTTGTAGCCACTAGGCTTATAGGGTGGTCAAAGAAAAACTGGCTTTTGTGGGTTGCGATAGCCGCTTATGCCCTGTTGGCCGCGGTGCGCCTTACCGAGGCAAAAACGGCGGCTATCATCGGTGCGACAACGTTTGCAAGCGTTGCGGTGACGCTTGTAACCGTCTTTATCTTTGTCGGGCTTTTTCAGGTCTGGGTGCGCGAAGAGTTTATTTTAAAGCATCTCGGCGCGCTTCTTGGGACGGCCATTCACGGCCCACTGGTCGGGGTGTTTCCGCTGCTTAAAACGCTTCTTAATAAAGGCGCCCGGCTTGGGGTCGTCATTGCAATCGTGTCGACGTGGGCGATCAAGGTGCCGATGATACCTCTTGAGCTTCGCTTTTTTGGTTGGAAATTTACACTCGTGCGGCAGCTTCTGCTTTTTGCATCCGCATTCGTAATGGCGCCGATTATGGAACGGTTAATTAAAAACGTACCCGTGCTCAGAGAGAGCAAGGAGGAAGAATAATGAAGAAGATAGTCTATCCAACCGATGGATCCCCAACTGCTAAAGACGCGCTCCGAATTGTAGCCGATCTTGCGAAAGAAGAGCGCTCAGAGGTTATCGTCGTGGGCGTTGTCCCGGTCGTAGAGATTGAGGGGGTTAAAGATGCGGAGATGGGTGACTTTATCGAAGACGCGTTTCAAGGATTTGTTTCGTTTCTGTCACATTCCGGCGATCGGCAGTGTTATATAGTAGTGTTTGATTGTATGTTATCTAAGCAAGCGGTGATATAATAATTTGTTTAAGGGATGTTTATTAGTTTGTCACTATGTGCAACCGACCGGTACTAGTCTAACCAACTAACTAATTACTTAGACTAGTATCGGTTATACTTGTCTGGGGAAAGGGAGCTGTATTGAGCTTATCATCGCAAAATAAGGGCGCAGGAAGAACCCGACCAAAATTAAACCGTAAAAGGATTGCCGCAATCGTTGCACTTCTATTCGTTGCACTCATCGCTTGGTGGCAGATTTCACTATCATCGCGTGCCACGGCGGTAAAGGCGGTCACTGCTGAGATAGGGAACATCGATATCCTGGTGTCGGCCCCAGCTAAAGTAACGCTCCCGAGCCGCGCCGAGCTTAGCTTTAAATCCGGTGGGCGGATTCAACAGATAAATGTTCGTAAGGGTGATAAGGTTGTAGCGGGACAAGTGCTCGCTTACCTTGATATGAACTCGATACTTCCACAGGTAAACCAAGCTCAAGCGGGCTTAAAGATAGCGCAAGCAGGTCTAAATAAGCTGCGCTCAGGGCGCAGTCGTTCTGAACTAGCTGTTTCTCAGGCGCAGGTCGACCAGGCCGCTACGGCGGTAAGTAACGCACGACGTAGTCTTAAAACAGTCAATAAGATTGTCGCACAAGCGAAGAAAAAGGGCGCACTTAACGTCGATAACGCATCACTCGGCGTGGATACCGCGGCCCAGCAGCTCAATAAAGTGAGAGGCGGCGTAACGTCACAGCAACTTAGTGTTGCCATAGCGCAGAGGGATCAGGCGTCCCAGGCGCTCGCCGACGCGCAGGCGAATTACGATAAAGTCTCCTCGCTCAATTCGAAATCGAGCGAGGAAGCCCAACAAGCGTATAACAATGCGTACAACTCTTTCATTGCGTACACGAGTGCCAACCCGACGGATACGGCTTCAACCGTTTACTATCAATACTATAATGCCGTCCAATCTGCCATTAAGGCAAAGGACAGGGTCTCGGCCGCAAATGATCAAGCGCTTCAGGCTGCCCAGGCTCAGATAGACTCTGCCCAGAAAGCCTACGATACGGCAAATGCGCAGTATAACCTGACAACGGCATCGGCCCGCAACGAAGATATCACTATTGCTCAAAATCAATTAAAACAAGCCCAGATCTCCCTTGAAATTGCGAAAATCGGGCAGGATGACGGCAGTTTGGATTCTCAGCTCGACGGCGCGCAAGGGCAACTCGACACGGCGCTTAAATCAGTAAACGTCGCGGTGGCCCAGCTTGAGCTACAGAAAGATGGGCCGCGCACGGCGGATCTTAAGCAGGCGCAAGGGCAAATCGAACAGGCGCAAGCACAAATCGAACAGGCGCAATCCGTAGCAGAAGATGCGGTTTTAAAAGCGCCGTTTTCAGGCAGGGTCGCGGCCGTAAACGGAAAAGCCGGTGAGATTGCGGGCATAAGCGCTGCCGCAAGCGCGGCGGCAGCCGGTGGCGGATCATCCTCCCTTATTACCCTCATTAATTTCGACAGGATCGAACTTACGGCAGATATCGATGAGGCCGACATCGGCAAAGTTAAGGTGGGACAAGATGCGAACGTCAAGCTCGATGCCTATGAGGGTAAGACCTTTAAGGGCAAGGTCACCGATATCTCGTTGCTATCCGCGAAGAACTCGACAGGCGGCACGATCTTCCAGGTAACGATAGTCGTTAACCCAGTAAAGACCGAATTTCGAGAGGGTATGGGTGGGGATGCCGATATAACTACCGCGAGCAAGAAAAATATATTGACAGTCCCGTTTGACGCCATAAAAATAAACGGTAAAAAGACGGTATTTGTCATCCGCAACGGCATCGCGCAGCAGCAAGAAGTTAAGATCGGGTTGTCGTCGGATACTTCTTACGAAATAACAGCAGGTCTTAAAGAAGGCGATCGCGTTGTTGTCGGCAAATCCACAATAACAAACGGCCAGCGGGTCAAGATAGAACCTTGATATCAGACGAATGGTTTAAAGCATATGGCAATTGAAGCACGGAACCTCTACAAGACCTATTATCTCGAAGATGTTGAAATCAATGCGCTCAACGGTGTTTCGCTCACGATTGAGGATGGCGAGTTTGTATCGATCATGGGCCAGTCGGGCTCTGGGAAATCGACGCTGATGCATGTCATTGGATGCCTCGATACGCCTACCGCCGGGTCGCTCCTTATCGACGGCCAAGATACTTTAGATCTCTCGGAGAACGAGCTTGCCGACCTGCGCTTGCAGAAGATAGGCTTTGTGTTCCAGGCGTTTAACCTGATCCCGCGAGCATCATCGTTGAAAAACGTGGAATTACCGCTTATCTATGCGGGCGTAAAGACCATTGAGCGGCGAGAGCGCGCTATTGCCGCGCTTGAGGCCGTCGGCCTGGGGGATCGCCTCAGCAGTCGCCCCTCGCAGCTCTCCGGCGGGCAGCAGCAGCGCGTCGCGATTGCTCGGGCGCTCATAAACAACCCGGGCATAATCTTAGCGGATGAGCCAACAGGAGAGCTCGATTCAAAATCCGGCACGGAGATCATGGAGATATTATCCTCCCTGCACGACCAGGGCAAAACCGTTATTCTGGTTACGCATGAAGCTGAGGTTGCGGAGTATACCAAGCGACTTGTCAGGCTCTTCGATGGAAAAATCGTCGAGGATGGGCCCACAACTAAGAACATGACTGGTGGAAAACGAAAAAATGAACTTACTTGAGAGTTTTCGGTTGGCAGTCGATGCCATCATCGCGAACAAAATGCGATCAACGCTTGCCGCGCTTGGCATCATTATCGGCGTTTCGGCCGTTATCCTGCTTGTCTCTGTCGGACAGGGCGTGAGAAGCTCCGTCACAGGTCAAATTCGTAGCATAGGATCAAACCTGCTCTACGTCTTGCCGGGTAATATGAAGGCCGGGCGGGGGGGACCTGGTAGCGGCGTTAGTAACAGGCTACGTCTCGATATGGTGCGCCAGATCGAGCAAGGCTCACCGCATGTCGCGGATGCCGGTGCGGTGGTTAACGGCTCGGCAATGGTTAAATTCGGCAACAAAGAGCGGGACACCACAGTGATGAACGGCGTGACGGCAAACTATGCCAAGTTGACCAACTATAACCTCGCAGAGGGGGAGTTTCTAACAGATGTCGATATCAACGGCGGCCGAAAAGTCGTTGTGGTCGGACAAACCATCGTCAGCGAACTCTACAACGGCGATAGTCCGGTTGGCCGCAATATATCCATCAACGGCCAGCGTTTTACCGTTGTCGGCGCCATCGAGGCGAAAGGTTCAACCTTTGGTATCGACCAGGATGACGTTGTTTTTATCCCGATAACAGTGGCGCAGCGCCTTCTCGGTACCGACCAAATAAGTCAAATTCTCATCGAGGCGACCGATGAAAACAGCGTGGATACGGCAAGCGATGAGGTCACGCGGGTTCTTAGCAAGACCTTAAAGAAGGATGACTTTAGCGTCGCATCACAAAAAAGCCTGCTTGGCACCGTGCAGAACATCACCGGTATCCTGACCGTAATGCTTGGCGGTATCGCCGGGATATCGCTTATCGTAGGCGGCATCGGCATCATGAACATCATGCTTGTCTCCGTCACCGAGCGAACACGCGAGATCGGCATCAGAAAAGCCGTCGGTGCAAAAACGCACGATATCCTCATGCAATTCGTAATCGAATCGGCGACGCTCAGTGTAATTGGCGGTTTAATCGGTATTTTAATCGGCATCGCCGGCTCGCTGTTGCTGCGGGCGTTTTTACCAAGTGAGGTAACTATCTGGTCGGTTGCTTTGGCCTTTTTCTTCTCCGCCGGGATCGGAATCTTTTTCGGCGCATACCCGGCATTTAAGGCATCGCGTCTTAGCCCGATTGAAGCGCTGCGGTATGAGTAGCTGCAGATAGAGCAGTTAGTTTACTATTGCCCGGCTATGGCAAGAATGGATCGAACGTAATTTCTCGTTTCGCTATATGGGGGGATGCCTCCATATGACAGCACTGCGCCGGGGCCCGCGTTGTAGGCGGCAAGGGCTAAATCCCATCTGCCGAAGGTCTTGTATTGCATGCTCAAATACGACGCACCCGCTTCGAGCTGTTGGCTGGGGGAGTTCTTAAACTCTTCGATGTTGTACCCCATGGCGGTTATGTTAAACGGCATTATCTGGGTGAGCCCTATCGCGCCGGAGCTTGATACCGCCCGGTAATTCCATCCCGATTCCTGGTTGATAAGGGCGAAGAACAGTTTAGTTGGAATCCCGTATTTCTTGGCGGTTCCTGTGGCAAGGGCCGCTAGGTTTCCGGCGGATACGCTGGGTACTCTATTGGCGTCGCCGATGCCGCTGCTTTGTTTCTCGAGTGCACCAATTTGACCTGCTATTATGTTTGAGCTGGCCCTGAGTAAACCCGCGCTCTGTGCGAGCCGGTCTTTTTCTTGCTTGACCAGGGCATAGAGCTTCTGTTGTTTGCTTACCTCATCCTGAAGTTGCTTTTGTTGCGCGATAATGCCGCCCTTTTTCGCATTGATGCGCTTTTCCTCGGCGATGAGGTACTTGCGCTGCTCGCTTATGGCGTTCTTCATGGTTTCGACCTGGGTGATTTCGCTTGAAATGGTTGCAGTCAGCTGTTTCATGTTAAAAACGATCTTACTATCCGCCTTGGCGATCATGCCTATGAACGCAATGCGGTTAACCAGGTCGCTGAAGTTCTGCGACCCTAAAAGCACGGTGATAACGCTTAGGCTCTTATTTTTGTAAGCGTTGACGAGGCGCTTATTGAATACCTCTCGCCTTAGGGCAAGGCGCTTTTGGGCATCGGCAAGTTTTATATGCGTTGCAACGAGGCGCCGCTGCATCTCACGCAATCTCGCATCGGCATCTTTTCTCTTGGCGATCATATCGATGAGCTGCGTTTGCATGCTATTGAGCTGCTTTTGCGCCTGGACCAATTTCTGATTGCTTGCCTGAATCTGCCGGAGGGCTTCGTCTTGCTGTTTTGCGACATCGCTTCGCTTAGCCTCCGTCGCCTTTATTTGGGCATCGATATTCTTTAGCTTCGTCCGCTTATCATCTAGCTGGGAGGCAAACGCGGTAGGAGCCAGGAGCAGAAGCGTTACTACGATAACTATTAGGGTTCTTGTCCGATGAAACATGCGAAAAATTACCATATATAGCTTAAGTTAACCAGTAATAGTGGTGCAGGTCAACTTATTAAGCCGGCGCAAAGCACTGTCGAAAGCCTGTGACAAGCATTTATAGTGATAGCTTATCGTAGTATCACCGGAATGAGCAGGTACTTGCTAGGCAAGCGGTATGCTGATTTACGGTTACTCGGAACAGGCGGATGGTGTATCCGAAATGGCGCA
>NZ_PFNG01000203.1:7909-9654 GCF_002791875.1 Candidatus Aquicultor secundus
AAATTTCCAATACACCAGAAATCCTCCGAAAAGAAAGAAAACCAACATCATTAACAGCTTTTTCAATGCTCACCATCTCCTTTTGCTATTTACGCCCGCCATAGCTTGGTTGTTGGCGGATGGATATTTATGCCTTACCCGTTAAAGGTAGATTATGTCAATGATACAACTGTTGCTCCATTAAAGGAAGAATTAACCGCTAGCTTTCGTAATAAAAAGAGCTGAATAAATACGATCCTTTGCTGATACTCATCGTACGATTGCCAAAAGTCTCTTCCCAACCTCCGACCGCGACATAACAAGCATGCTTGAGGCAACGATGAGGTTGAGTCCCGCTGCAACAAAGGTGGTGCCTTTGACCCCGATGAGGGGGATGAGCAAAAACCCGGCAAGAAACGAGCCGCCAATTGAGCCTACCGTGTTGATCGAGTAGACGTTGCCAACGTCAAGACCTAATCCTTCAAGAGACGTTGCCTTGATCTTGGTCACAACTGGAAACGTTGCTCCCATAAAAGTGGTGGGAATAAGCATGATAAAAAAGGAGAGCAGCAGCTGAAAGACAAAGAAGAGCGCAAAGCTTGGTTTTATCGTGTTATACACGAAGAAGTACAGGGTGGGTAGCACCTGAATCAGCGGGATGGTTAAAAGCCCAAAGGCTGCAATCCCAAGCTCAAGTGATCCAAAAAGCCCAATGAGGTTTTTAACTCTGTCCGCCCACCTGCCCCCTAAAAATGAGCCGAGAGAAAGCCCCGACATAAATGCGGTAAGCATCATTGAGACCGCATACACAGTTGAACCAAAGACCAAAGAGAGCTCTCGGGTCCAGATGACCTCATAGATTAAGGCCGCCATCCCGGAAAACGCAAACGCATAGACCGCGATTTGTCTGCCCCATACCCCTCTCTGTTCAGCACTGCCCGCTTGGGCCTGGGGGGAAGTGGAGGGTACTGCCCGCTTGGGCTTTGCCGTTACAGTGGATTTTGCCATGCTACCTTACACCTCTTTTTACACTTGTTGCTTTGTTTTAAAGCACCTGAAACCTCTTACCAGGTCTATTCTAGCAGCTTGGTACCAAGAGCACCAGGTTTTGGGTGCAGCGTAAGCGAGTAAAGAAAAGAGGTCCGTTTTAAACGGGCCTCTTTTTGCAACCCTCCCAAAGAAACTCAAGCTTAAAACACATAAAAACGATACATAAAGGAAGTTTAAACAACCCTATTACATATTTGATCAACCCTTGAACCTGTAGGACGGCGGTTACCGTGAACGGATATATGGATGCATACAGCGTAAAAAGTCTTCTCTATAGCGCGATATTCGTGATGCTCGTAACCGTTATCATTTTATTTATCGCCTTAGTTGTTCATAAGGTCCACGTGGAGTTAAGGGATGCCTATCTTATCAGGCTAAAAGAATACTATTCCAAAGAACTTCAGAAAAAACTTTCACGACGTAAATCTAACCTGGCGGCGCCAAAGAAAAAGATCGAGTTTGATGCGCTGACGCAAGTTTTAATTCAGATGCTCACAGATGGTTCCGTTACGGCCGAGCATGCGAAACGTCTTCGGGGCTATACGCGCAGACTTGGCATTGCCGCATTTTATCAGAAGATGGCGGAATCGCGCTCATGGGTAAAGCGCTCTATTGCAATAGAGAGGCTCGGCCTGCTGGGATTGACCGAGATGAAGCCCCTTTTTTACGCTATCCTTAACGAAGAAAAAGATATCGGTGTCATCTCGAAGGCTGTT
>NZ_PFNG01000203.1:9679-24006 GCF_002791875.1 Candidatus Aquicultor secundus
TATACGAACATCATCACATCGTTTACCCAGCAGGGTAAGCAAGGCCTATTCATCGATTACCTAAAGCGCATAAAAGACGACCCGGATTTTTCGGACTCGCTCAAGCGGGCCATTATTGAAGCTTGCGGGGTACGAAATGTTGTTGCTGCCGGCCAAACAATCCGGGATTATTTCATAACCTTTAGCTCGGTGTCTGATATGAAGATAACCTGCTTGCGAGCCCTCGGGGAGCTTGGCGGGGACGGGATACTTGGGGTCTTTAAGTTGGGGCTCAACGATGAGGACTGGCGGGTGCGGGCCGTGGCGGCAAAAGGTGCGTCTTGCTGCCCGCAGAGCCTCATTATTAAGGATTTGCGAAACGCGTTGCATGATGAGAACTATCACGTAAGAATAAACGCAGCACTCTCGATAGCCCGGTTTGGCGATAAGGGCTACAAATTACTTAAACGCGCGGCAAACAGCGGCGATCGGTTTGTCCGAGACGTATCCAATTACGTGCTCAAGGAGCTGAGCTATCGTGCTTGATATGCTGCTTGTTTTTATATCCTGGTATCAGTTCATAATCTTTGCCTACTTTATCCTCATCAACGGCACGTGCTCGTTTTTTACTCTGGTATCGCTTAAGGACATCAGGCGTTACTCATCGACCGTTACGGCGCAGAATATTAAGAATATTATCTCGGGCTCATTTTACCGGCCGCTTTCCATCGTAGTTCCCGCGTATAACGAGCGGGAGACGATAGCGGCGAGCCTGAAATCGCTGCTCGGGCTGCATTTTCCTGAGTTTGAGGTGATCGTTGTTAACGACGGTTCGACGGATACCACCCTGCAAGAGCTAAAGGAGCACTTCAGGCTTGTTAAAATCGATAAGCCCATCGCATTGAAACTCGATCATCGCCCGCTTCGCGGCATCTATATATCGCTGGATTACCCGCATCTTTTAGTGCTGGATAAGGAGAACGGCGGTAAAGCCGATGCCCTCAACGCGGGGATCAACGCGTCAAAATTTCCGCTCTTTTGTTGCGTGGATGCGGACTCTCTCCTGGACAACGATGCCCTTTTAAAAGCCGTACGGCCCTTTATCGAAGACAGGGAAGTCATCGCCACCGGAGGTATCGTGCGGGTGGTAAATGGCTGCACGGTTGAAGACGGCAATGTTATTTCGGTAAGAGCACCGAAAAAAGCTATCGAATGTTTCCAGGCGGTTGAATATGTAAGAACCTTTCTATCGGGGCGCACGGCATGGAATTCCTTTGACAGCCTGCTTATCATCTCCGGGGCGTTTAGCATCTTTCGCAAAGACTTGCTCATGGCGGTAAACGGCTATCGGCATACGGTTGGCGAAGATATGGACCTGGTCTTGCGGCTGCATAAACACTGCCGGGACCATAAGATTCGCTACAAGATCATCTTTGTGCCCGATCCGGTATGCTGGACGCAAGTACCGGCCGACTTTAACTCGCTTACCAAGCAGCGAAATCGCTGGCAGCGAGGGCTAATTGAGAGCCTGTGGTTTAACCGGAAAATGTTTTTAAACCCGAAGTACGGCACGGTCGGCTTGTTCGGCTACCCCTACTTCATCTTTGTAGAGGCCCTGGCGCCTATCGTCGAGTTTCTCGGCTATTTCCTCTTTGTTGTATTTTACCTGACCGGTTATTTAGATCTCGACTTTGCGCTGCTTTTCTTCATGCTCGCGATCCTGTGGGGGGCCTGGATAAATTTGGGCTCGATTCTTCTTGATAACCTCATCTATATGCGCTACCAACGGCTTACCGATATCCTTAAGCTCTGCCTCTTCGGCCTCATCGAGTTTATCGGGCCGCGCCAGCTTATCCTTACCGAGCGTCTGCTTGCCACGTTCCAGTTTTGGAAAAAGGGTTGGGGCAAACCAAAACGGCAGGCCATCTCAAGCAAACCTGCAGAAGAGACTGAGGGCAGGCAACCAAAAGAGGTTGCTTAATCACTTTATCGACCCCACCCATCCCTCTCTAACTTCACTCTATCAATTGCCATAGTGGCGCTTTAGTGCTTATAATATTTAAGACAAGTAAGCTTATGGCCAGACTTCACCCACGGCGCTACGTTTTAGAAGGAGGATCTAAATGAGCAAGGAGAACTACCTTCGTGTCCCGATTACCATGCCTGAAGAGATGTTTGCTTATCTTGAGTCGGTAAGCATAAGATCCAAAGTCTCAGGCGGAAGGAAGCTCGCCAACACGGTTATTGTAAGAGCGAGTATTATGGCTATGATGGATTTAGACGTTGATGTGAACGGCGTAAAAGATGAAGAGGAACTCAAAGAAAGAATAATAAAAGCGCAAACTAGTTACAAAAAGAAGTAGGATGTTATATAAATAATAGTACGTCCATATAACGGTAAACTTGTTTTAGGTTGCCCCACCTAACGCATAGTGTGTACACAAACGGAAGTGTTGGAGTAAATCATGCGTAATTGTTGGGAAATTAAAGGGTGTCCTGCAAGTCACTACATCAGGTGCTCGGCTTACATGCAGAAGGTTGATTGCTGGCAGCTGAAGGACGGGTGTGTATGCGCCTCTTTTAACGGGTGTGAAGATTGCATCATCTTTAAAGAGCACCTTAGCGAAAAAACTACAGAGAGAGATTAACGAGCTGAGCCGTTCCACGTATTCGAAACCCTACATGGAGGTTACTGTTTGCCGGCAATAGAGGTAGTAACGGATCTGGAACGCTTTAGAAGCCTGAAAGAGGATTGGAACGCGCTTGCATCCGCAGCGGGCTCGTCCATATTTCAGACCTGGGAATGGTCGTGGTACTGGTGGAAATCAAACGGTAGGGGGAAAAAGCTCTCGCTGCTAGTTGCCCGGGATGCCGGCGCAATTGTCGGCATAGCCCCTGTCTATCTATCGTCCACCCACTATGGCTTGCCGCTTAAGGTCGCGGCGTTTATCGGGACTAATGGAACCGATTATCTGGACATCATAGCCGACGGCGACATATCGGGTGCCGCTGTCGCCCTTTATGGTGCGCTTTTTGCCGCGTCGGGTTGGGATGCAATCGATCTTCATCAACTTTCGAGCGCACGTAATACCGCCGGCGAGATGGTCGAAAAAGCTAAGGCCCTTGGGTTCTCCTGCGCCGATGTTATCCAGGACCACTGCTATAGTCTTGAGCTTCCCGAGAGCTGGGAGGGGTACCTTGCGACCTTAAGCAAGAAGTTTCGCTGGAACGTGCAGTATTACGCCAGGCGTCTGGCGCGCGATCACGATATGCGCATCAGGCTGAGCTGCCCCGAGACCGTCGGGGAAGATATGGAGCTTTTCTTCAAGCTTCACCAGAAACGCTTTATAGCCAAGAAAAAACCCGGAGCGTATCTCAATCCCAAGTTTAGAAAATTTCATATCGGGCTTGCTGCCGCTCTCTGTGAGAGCGGATGGCTACGTCTCTACGTTATGGAGCTTGACGGCCTGCCGGTGGCAGCACTCTATGGATTTGCGTTTGGCGATACGTTTTACTATTACCTTGGGGGGTTCGAACCGGAATGGGCGCCGATGAGCGTTTCTACGGTATTGATAGGCCGTGCGATTGAGGACTCGATTGCGGCGGGTATGGGCAGGTTCGATTTCTTACGGGGGCAGGAGCCCTATAAGCAAAAATGGTTGGCGCAGGAATCATCCAACCATAGGGTGATAATCAGCCGGCCGGGCAAACGGTCGGGGCTTGCGCAAAAGCTTCTAACTGTCGAGAATGATTTGACCAGACGGGTGAAGGATAAAATGGAGTAGAGGCCGAGGGCGTCTCGGCCTTCTTTTATTTCCAAACCACAATGTCTCTGCCGGCTTTTTTGGCTTCGAAGAGGGCCTCATCGGTAAGGCTTACCAACTCGTCTAGTGTCCCGGCATCCTTGGGATAGGTGGACACGCCTATGCTCACCGTAATCCCTGATTTCAACTCGTCGTGAACCTGCGCCGTGTGTCTGGTATCGAGCTTTATGGCCCGCCTCATACGCTCGGCGACTCTACGGGCTTGCTTCTTGGATGTCTCGGGTAATATGATGGCAAACTCGTCCAACCCGTGCCGTGCCGGTATATCGACCGTACGGATGATATGCTCCACGACCCGCGATACCTCCTTAAGTAAGGTATCACCGGCCAGGTTACCAAATTCTTTAATGTAATTTTGAAACCCGTCGATATCGAGCATGATGAGCGAAAACGAGTGGCGGTACCTGCGCGAGCGTCTCAGCTCATCGCTGAGCGTTTCCTTAAAAGCCTCGTAATTGAGAAAATCCGTGAGCTTGTCGCGGCGCGCAAGATGCTTCAGCTCCATTGCATAAATGTTTATGTAGCTGTTGATGATCGTTGAGACCATCTTGTCGACCGGTCGATTTATCCGCTTTTCCAGTTCATACGCATCAAGCGGCATAAGGTTCTTCCGGCAGTAGCCCCAGATGATATCACGCAGCACTTCCTGCTCGTACAGTACCTCAGAGGGCTCAAAATCGCGCAGCCGGCGGTTTCGACCCAGCTCGGACGCGGCTTCATAGATGACGCCGCCCGGCTCAAAATCAACGATGTGCGCAGGGTCTTCTATGACCTTGGAAATACCTCTTAACAGTGTTGGCAGATTATCGACAAGTTGTGTTTCAGGGAATCGTTTCCAGCTATTTTCGCCTTCTTTTATCTTCAGGCTGAGCATCCATTTTTCAACTATCGTCCATATATGATCGCGGAAATCCTCGGCGGCTTTATTCAGCAGTGCGGCTTGGTTTTTCTCCCACTTCAGACTTTGCAAGCAGGCCTCCTCTCTCTTGCTAGGCAAGTAGACAAGGTTTTTTATACCCACATTTGCTTCTCGGGAAACCAGCTACGAAGGCCCTCCCTCTCATGCGCTTTTTTCTATATGAAAGCCTATAACCAGGTCGTTCTGAACAAGGCGCACTCCCGGTATCTTCTCGGCTATTTTTTGGGCCAGTTCCTTTTGCCCATAAGTGTCCACAGTGCCGTCCAGGTAGACCACACCGTCGAGTACATTAACCCGCACGTCAATCATGTTGATTCTGCTCATCTCGAGCGCTTTTAGGACTTCGTTTTCCGCTGCCGCATCGAGGCTTATCGGGTGCTCGCTTACGGCCAGGTCGTTTTCGACTTTAGCGACACCGGGCATCTGTTTCGCCAGGTAACCCGCGTGCATTTTTTGCTTGATGGTTTTAACCGTACCCTCTATTTTCACTATGCCGTTTTTGGCCGAAGCGCTGATGAATTCCGCCTCGATTGTGGGGTCGACCCGTAATCGCTGCATGACCTCATCCACCAGATCAACGTCGGTGATGAGGACATCTGTTTTAATTCTTACCTCAGACACGATGTCTTTCACTCCCGGTACGCTCGCTACAATATGTGCGGCGCGCTCGATTTCGAGGATGCTTTCGCTGCGTCCTTCAAGGTAGACGATCCCATCGACAACCCGGCCCACGCCGATATCATGCGCGAGATCGGTATCTTTAGCGATGGCCCTGCGAGTGGCGGCCAGCACATCACCATCATCAGTGATCTTTGGCGACCCGATGATGATATCGCTGTCAAGCCGTACCGGACCGAAACGTTGCGCGATCTCCTCCGCGATCTCTTTCTGCTCGAGCGTGCGAACGATGCCGCTTATTCTGACGACCCGCCCGTGTACTTCCACATCGATACGGGCGCCGATCCCCGGCTCGCGCTCCAGCGCCTCCGCTATTTCGTTTCTCAGGTATTCTTGCTCTTGTTCTTTCATACGCCACCTAATTTCCATATTTCAGTATCAATCAACAATGCCACATTTAGAAGTTCTAAAACCGCGTCTAAAATACCCCGTATAACCGTATTATTCCCGAATAGCCGGGGATGTATCAGGGCAATCTTCGACCGATGCGTTTCACTATTGGCCGGCTAAGTGTAAAATAGTTGAGTGTTAACATCACTGGAATACGGTAACACGGGGAGGGTCATAATGAAATCAGGAAACCACTCCCCATTCTGGGTGGCAGGGCTGCCGCTCACATAATTATACTGGGTGGCTTAGCACGACTAAAGAAGCAAGAGAAGTAGCTTATACAGGGTATTCATGCAGGGACAAGTTATCAACGGGCGCTACACAATCGATAAGGCAATCGGCCGCGGCGGCATGGCGGTCGTGTATAAGGCCTTTGACTCGGTGCTGGAGCGCGAAATAGCAATTAAAATACTGCACGGGCAGTTTACCGATAACGCCCATTTCATAGAGCGCTTTAGGAGAGAAGCCTACGCGGCTGCAAGCCTCATCCATCCGAACATCACGACCATCTATGATACGGGAGATGCCAACGGCATTTACTACATCGTGATGGAGTACGTCGAGGGCATAACGCTCAAGCAGATGATCGAGGAGCGGGCTCCGCTTCCGGTAAACGAGGCTGTCTATATCGCCGGTCAAGCCGCCGAGGCGCTCGGGCATGCGCACGAGCGGGCGATTATCCACCGGGATATAAAACCGCAGAACATTCTTTTAGCCGACGAGTATGTTGTTAAGGTCACCGATTTCGGTATCGCGCGGGCGTTAATGATGCCGGGGCTTACCCAGACGGGAAAGATTTTAGGCACCGCGCGCTATATATCCCCCGAGCAGGCGCGGGGAAGGCAGGCGGATAGCCGCTCGGATATCTACTCGCTTGGGGTAATCCTCTACGAGATGCTCACCGGCCGCGCCCCGTTTGAGGGCACTACCTCGGTTGAAGTAGCGGGGAAGCACGTAACCGAAAAACCCACCCCGGTGCGCGAACTCAACCCAAAGGTGCCCCCGATTCTTGAGATTATTGTCGACAAACTGTTGAGCAAAGACCCTGACGACCGCTATCAGGATGTAAACAAGCTCTTGGAGGATTTGGCATTTTGGGACTCTCCCGAAAAGCAGGAGCTTTTAGAATCGAGCCCGCGAACGAAGGCAAAGTTTGCCCGTAAAAAGCGAGCCCGCAAAGACGAGGCGTATCCAGGCACAGAGTCGAAGAAAAGTGCTCCCGCGCGGAGTAGAAGGCCTAATCCGAGACGGCGCAGGAAGCGTAAAAGGCTGACCGTATTTGCCAAGGCGTTGATAGCCGTCTGCGTGCTTGCCATTATCGGCGCGCTCATTTATTTTGCGGGTGCAGGCGGCGATTATACGGCGGTAGCCAAAAAACGGCCAATTCAAAGAATTAAGCTTGACACCATAAAAGAACCGCAGTTCGGTTCGCTGAAACCAGCTGATGTGGTTGATTACGACCCAAACGGAAATGGTGATGAGAATCCCGACCAAGTGGGAAATATAATAGACGGCAATCCCGATACGGCGTGGTCGACCGAAAGCTATAAATCATCGAGTTTTGGTGAGCACAAGGGTGGGGTTGGGGTATATATGGATTATGGGAAAGCCGTTGAAGTGCAGGGGTTGGTGATAACTTCATCCGGAAACTGGTCCGGCGCTATCAAGGGCTCAAACGACGTTTTGGAGTGGAAAACCTTGAAACAGGTCAAAAACGCGTCCAAAGAGATGTCGTTTAAAATCACCGGGGTTCCGTTCAGGTACTATTTAATCTGGATTACTAAACTACCCGCCAGGGGGTCGGGCAAGTGCAGGGCTAAAATCTACGAGGTAAAAGCCAGCGGGAGGGCTTTTTAAGGTGTAGGTAGTCGGCTGCCATGCACGGGCCACCCGTGTGATTACTTTAGTAATTTTGCGTAATCTGGTATAATTTTGCTCAAGATTTATCAATTAATGGAGGCCTTAAGCGGTGGGAGCGGCCGGGGGTGAGCGCATACCCCGGAAGATTGGAAGAAGCCGCGAAAGTTTATGGCGCAGACATTGATTTTAAATGCGAGCACCGAACCTTTAACATTTGTTCCTGTCAAGAGAGCGCTGATCCTCGTCCTCAAGGAAAAGGCGGAGATAGTCGAGACCCACGTAAGCAAGCGCATTAGAACCGAGAAACGGGACTTTCCTTATCCGCTGGTTATTCGCCTTGTGCACTACGTCGAAATTCCGCGCCGTTTCCGTTCGGTTGTCAGCAACGCGGTCCTTTTTGCCCGCGACAACTATACCTGCCAGTATTGCGGCAGGTATAAACGCGATCTCAAGAAGAAGGAGCGTTTAACAAGGGAGCACGTAAAGCCCGTCTCGAGGGGCGGTCTCGATACCTGGGATAACGTGACTACGGCATGCTCGACATGCAACCACAAGAAGAGCGATAAGATGCCGTATGAAGTTAAGATGTATCCTAAGACCACGCCGTTCGAGCCGCGCTATATCGCGCTTGTTCTTTTAAGCGAGACGGTGGACGAAAAGCAGCGCGCCTACATCGAGCCGTTTCTTAAGGCTGCGTTGAACACAGGTTGAGTTTGACCCGCAGAGAAGGTTTCGATAGGCTGGAGATTAAACTTCCAGCCTAATTTTTATTACGCACAAGTGCGGAGGGAACAGCCAGGTGACAGAAAAACGCTTACATCTTCTTATTCAGGGGCGCGTCCAGGGGGTCTATTACCGGCAGAGCATGAAGGAGATGGCCGATCTTCGTCACGTTAAAGGGTGGGTGAGGAACCTGCCTTCCGGCGAAGTCGAGGCGGTGATCGAGGGCGACGGCGTTATGGTTGATGATCTGGTTGGGTGGTGCCGCCGCGGCCCGGACCGGGCCGCAGTCGACCGCGTCAGGATAGATTGGGAAGAGCCGAAGGGCGATTTTAAGTCATTCGTGGTAAAGGGATAGAGAACTAAGCGATTAAAGATATGATCGCCGATGGCGAGGACATCGAGATGCGCTGCAACTTCTGCGACGAGCTTTATACTTTTTCAATAGAGGATTTGCGCGCGATCATCGAGAAAATAAAAGAACGCAGCGGATTGCGAAAAGTAGAATAAGCTACTCCAGTGCGCTATCTGTCATTCTGAAGGAGCAAAGCGACTGAAGAATCTTGGGTGCAGAAACCTTCTTCTTATGCAGAAGGGTCTAAGCTTAGACAAGATTCAAGTGACAGAAGTCTGTGAGTGCGACCTAGATTCTTCGCTAGCGCTCAGAATGACAGGTACGAATGGTGTAGTAAACAAGGATTGGGTTGGAAAGGAAACGACATGGAGCTTGAGGATATCGGCGGGAAAATTAGGGCGAGCCTTGATGCAAAGAACAAGGCGCGGGAGATAGCGCTTCCGAAGGCGCGGCAGGTAATCCGTTCCTGTAGCGTTGCGATACGCGCGGTGCACCGCGAGAAGTATGAAGAGGCCACAAAGCACCTGGATGAGGCCAAGGCCCACCTGGTTGAAGCCCAGAATGTGCTTAAGGACTATCCCCAGATTTACTTTGCGGGTTTTTTGCAGGATGCCGAGAAGGAATATAGCGAGGGCAGGACGACCTTTGCGCTGGTTACCGGCGCCCCTCTGCCTGAGCCGGATGAGCTGGGGATAGGCTATCCGCCGTATCTCTCAGGGCTTGGCGAGGCTATGGGCGAACTGAGGCGGCATATTTTAGATATCATCCGCCGGGGGAAGCTCACCGAGGGCGAGCGGTTTTTAACCATCATGGACGATGTCTATTATTTCCTGATTTCGTTTGATTACCCGGATGCGCTTACGCCGGGTCTCAGGAGGATTACCGATCTGGCCCGCTCCGTCATGGAGAAAACCAGAGGAGATCTTACAACGGCCATGCGCCAGCACGATTTGAGAAACGCTATGGATCGCCTGGAAGGCAAACTCAGCGCCAGCCGATAAAAAGTATAAAGCAAGGCGGTAAGAATTAAAGGAAGTAGTGCGTTGAAATATAAGGCAGTATTTTTTGATGCGGGAAATACGCTGTTGCGCCCGTTTCCCTCGGTCAAGCACGTTTGCACCGAGGTATTCAGCCGCAACGGCTTTGAGATCGATCGGGAGGCGTTGCGAGAAGCGATTGCCGTAGGGGACCGGTACTATGAGGAGCGTTACCGGCAGGACGATACCTTCTGGCGTTCCGAAGAGGGAGCCGCCGCCCTCTGGATCGATCTTTATACGCTTGTCGCACGAGAAGTCGGGATTAACGGCGACGGTCGTCGCCTGGCGCAAGAAATCTACGATGAATTCGGTTTTCACTACCGCTGGGAACTCTTTCCCGACGCCCTTGCAACCATCATGGGGCTCAAAGACGCGGGACTAACGATCGGCCTTGTCTCAAACTGGGACAGCAGGCTGTCGGACTTGTGCGCCGGCATCGGCCTCACGCGGTATCTCGACTTTATCATGTGCTCCGCGACGGTCGGCAGGATGAAACCCCAACCCGAAATATTCGAGATGGCCCTTGCCCGTGCCGGCGTACAACCGCACGAAACCATGCACGTGGGCGATCACTACTACGCCGATATCCTGGGCGCCCGCAGCGTCGGGATTACACCTGTGCTCATCGACCGCTCGGAAAATATCTTGAAAGCCGATTGCGAAATCATCAATGACCTACGGCTTGTTCTTGACATGGTCGTATAGGTGGGAAAGAGGAACCCGTCGCCACTACAAAAAGCTATTGTAATCCTTTTGCTTGCCAACGTTTAGGCATGCCCGTAATTGGGTAGCACAGATGTAGGGAAGGAGGAGTGAATATGGGCGATGGTATTACCGACATAATCAGAAGAACCCTACTGGTTGGTATTGGGGCTGCCTCTATAACCGCTGATAGAGCGCAGGAGCTGGTAAATGAGTTGGTCGAGCGCGGCGAGATCACCCGCGATCAGGCCAAGGCAATGGTGCGAGATCTCATGACCCGGGGCACTGAGGCGCGTAATCAGCTGCGGGATATGGTCAAGGCCGAAGTGAGAAAGGCCATCGATGAAGCGGATATTCCCACCAAAACAGATATAAGAAGGCTTGAGCAGAAAATCGACCGCCTGACTCTTATGGAAGAGCAACTGCCCGTTGATATCGAGGAAGAAGGCGAAGGACCTCTATAAAACATGGTGATTTTCAAACCCCGTGGCGTGCGCTTGCGCCACTTTATTTTAATGAAATTAGTTTAAGGAAATAATCGGCGTTAACCGAAAACTATAGGGAGGTGTTCTGCCATGAGTGCGGAGCATGATTTATCTAAAAGCTGGGAATACATACCGATGCTCCAGCGGCAGGTGTCTCTGCAGGGTGAAACTCTCGAAAAGCAGGCACAGTGGCTTGACGCACAAATAAGTGAACTGGCGGGCGGAAGCCGCAATGGATGGGAAGAATCGGAAAAATTACAAGCGCTGGCAAAACTTTCTCTCCTTTCAGAGATATATTCTCTCGTCAACTTTGATAAAATGATAGAAGTAAGGGAGAAGTTCCAGGAGCTTTTCCCGGAGCACTTTGAGAACTACTTAAGCAATCTGGGCTCACTCTACCGGCAGATCTCATGGCCGGGGTGCCTTGAATGCAGCAATTTTGACGGACAGTGCTCATTAGGTATAACACCGACCGAAGTGCCGGGTGGAAGCCATAACTCCGCGAGATATTGTAGATCTAAGGAGATGAGGCTTAAAGCAGCTTAGTTACCCTTTTCCGCCCGTGTTTGATACATTTGCAAACAACAACTAGAGGAGCGGAAAATGAAAGAAACTACACAGGGCGGAAAAACGATTATCGATGCGATTCTTGAGCTATTCGATCTGGTCATGGCTTACGTGCGTCAGCAGATAACGATGATCGTCAAGCAAAACATCACGGGACCGATTGGAACTGCTGCGCGAAAGGCTGCCTTTTTTATCCTCGCCTTTACATTTTTCTCAATTGCCTCGATCTTTGTAGCGGTGGGATTCTTCCTCTTGCTGGCAAGCCTTATCGGCTATATCCTTGCCTACCTCTCCATTGGCGCCGTTCTCATTATCGGGGGCATAGTGCTTGTGCGCTTGAGTACACGTGAAGGAAAAGTATTTAAGAAAACACCTAAAAAATAGGGTAATTTACCATAAAATGCCTTCCTTAAGCCGCTCGCAGCACTATAATTAGTAATACGCTTAACAGTATGCCAATGCTACTTTAGAAAGTAAAAGGCCAACCCGATATCTAATAGCGACAAAATAAGAATGTCCAAGCACTCCAAGCATAGCGGCAATAAAGCAAGCTCTGCTTATTTTTTTGCCGAATGGGTAGAACAATAGCAAATTATTTTATACAGGAGGAGTGATAATGTTTAGAACAAACAACGAGCTTATGATGAAAGCACGCGATGGTGGGTATGCAGTTGGAGCGTTTAATACAAACAACCTGGAAATAACAAAAGCGATCTTTCGCGCTGCATCAGAGGAGCAGTCGCCGATTATCCTGGCGGTCTCACCGTCTGCGGCAAAGTACGCTGGAATGGAGAACCTGGTGGCCATGGCTAGAATCGCCGCTGAGGAGACGGGCGTTCCGGTTTCGGTTCACCTGGACCACGGCACCGAGTTCGAGCATCTGGTCCACGCGGTGCGCGCCGGGTTTTCATCCATCATGTTTGACGGCTCAAAGCATCCCTACGAAGAGAATGTGAGGCTTACCCAGGAAGCCGTAAAACTCGGGCATGCCGCCGGCATCTCGGTCGAGGGCGAACTGGGAAGGCTCGTCGGCACAGAGGATGCGATCTCTGTATCCGAGCGCGAGGCTTCGATGACCAACCCGGACCAGGCGCTTGATTATGTCGAGCGCACCGGCATCGATGCGCTGGCCGTATCGATCGGTAACGCACACGGTTGGTATAAGGGAAAACCACAGCTTGACTTCAAGAGGCTTGAAGCGATCAGAAATAAAATAGGAGACAAGGCGCTGCTTGTTTTGCACGGCGCCTCGGGCATTCCGGATGAGGATATCAGGACCGCGGGCTCCCTCGGCGTAACCAAGATCAACATCGACACAGAGATACGCGATGCCTTCAAACGCGGCATCACCCAGTTTATCCAGGAAAACCCGGATGTTATAGACCCCAGGAAACTACTTAAGCCGGCCATGGACGAGATGGTTAAAATTGTCGGCGGTAAGATTAAGCTTTTCGGCTCCGCCGGTAAGGCGACCGAGACAATGGCGTATATGGCTGGGGGGGTTGCGGAATGAGGATAGGAATGCTCACCGGTGGCGGTGACTCAAGCGCCATTAATGCCGCAATCAGGGCGGTTGTAAGGCGTGGACTCGAGGGCGGGCACCAGATCCTTGGTTTTAAAAACGGCTGGGCCGGCCCGATTAACGGCGATTACGAGGAAATGACGCTTCACTCCGTTTCAGGAATCCTGCCAAAGGGCGGTACGGTTCTTGGTACCTCGAGGACCAACCCGTTTAAAATTGACGGCGCAGCCGACAAAATGAAGGAGAATCTGAAGCGGGCCGGTATCGATGCGATGGTCTGCATCGGCGGCGACGACACGCTGGGCGTTGCGCACAAGATCAATAACCTACCCGAGCCGATACCTGCAGTCGGTATCCCGCAGACAATCGACAACGATATCAACGGCACCGACTTTGCGGTAGGCTTTCAGTCTGCCGTCGAGGTTGCGACCGAGGCGCTCGACAGGCTCCACACGACCGCCGAGTCACATCATAGGATTATGGTCGTTGAAGTTATGGGAAGGGACGCGGGCCACGTCGCGCTCTACGCCGGTATCGCCGGTGGCGCAGACAGCATTCTGGTTCCCGAGCACCATTTCAATATCGATGAAGTTATCGACAGGATAAAAAGGCGTCGCCAGAGGGGCAAGACGTTTAGCATTATCGTGGTTGCTGAGGGCGCCAAGCCCGAGGGCCGCGAGCAGGTGGTCGTAAACGAGAAAACCGATGCGTTCGGACACGTAAGGCTCGGCGGCATCGGAGAGTTTCTTGCCGATACCATTGAGGAGAAGACCGGTCTTGAAACCAGGTTTATGAACCTCGGTCACCTGCAAAGAGGCGGGCAAGCAAGCCCGTTCGACCGTTTCATCGCTACCGAATTCGGTGTTGCGGCTATTGAGCTGATTGAAAAAGGTGAATTCGACCGCATGGTCGCCATACGATGCGGCGAAGTCACATCGATCCCGCTTGAAGAGGCTCTTACGGTCAGACCTATCGATGACCGGGTGTTTAATATGGCAAAGATATTTTCCTAAAGATTAAGCGAAGGAACACGAAGTATTTAAGAAGTACTAAGACATACCAAGATATGCTAAGTATATAAGTGTGTGAGAAGCCGGATCGAAGCGAAGCAAGAAGCACCTTCCTTCTACCATATGCACTGGCTTTTTGCAAGTTCACTAAGGCAAAAGATAGGGGCGCGGCGACGCCCCTATCTTTGCGTGTGCGCCCGGCATGGGCGATAGCTTGGCGGTGAAAGTCCGCTATGGGCTTGGCAGTGGGAACCATTAGCCAAGGGCAAGGGTGTCCAT
>NZ_PFNG01000105.1:0-1841 GCF_002791875.1 Candidatus Aquicultor secundus
GCAGACACCCGAGGGGATGCGCGATCGGTTCAATATCGAAGTCAGGGTACAATGCGAAGTGAAGCGGATAATTCGCGACAAAAAGAGCGTCGAGCTGAAACGGCACGGTATTACCTACGCAAAATCGGTTACGCATTCGACATCGCACGCTACGTATTATCCGGGGCGAGCGGGCTATCGGTAAAAATATTATTCGATCCCCCTGACTTCCGCACTACCCAAAAAACAGAGTAACCACACCACCATTTAGCTGGGATAAAGCAAAATAGAAATGGTAAAATGGGTGTCCCGTTGCTAAAATAAAGCATGTTTGTGCGAAAGAAGAAGAACAAAAGCGGTTCAACAAGCATCCAAATTATCGATAAGACGGGTGGAACCTATCGGGTCATCAAAACACTTGGCGCAAGTCGAGATATTGATGAAATAGAACGCCTGGTTCAACTGGGTACATCGATTATTAACAAGGCAGATGACAATCAACCCCGACTTTTTACAGTTAAAACTGAGACCGAGCAAGCAATAGAAAACTTCTGCCAAGGTCTTAGCAACAATAATATTCGCACCATCGGCCCTGAACTCATCTTTGGCACACTGTTTGACCGGATCGGCTTTAATAAAGTAGATGATGAACTTCTTCCGCCACATCACCATCGCCAGGCTCGTCTATCCAACCAGCAAGCTTAAAACAGTCGATTATCTGTACCGCTACCGGGGAATAAAGATAAGCGTGGACGCGATCTGCCGGTTTTTAGATAAACTGGCGAGCACCCATAAAGAAACAGTAGAAAGAATAGCGTTTGAATACACCAAAAGACAGTTAAAGAATATCTCGGTCGTCTTCTATGACATGACTACCCTCTACTTTGAAGCCGAGGACGAAGACGACTTAAGAAAGATCGGTTTTTCCAAAGACGGCAAATTTCAAAATCCTCAGATTATGCTGGGACTTCTGGTAGGAGAGCAGGGGTATCCTATTGGCTACGACATTTTTGAAGGCAATACCTTCGAAGGTCACACTCTTTTACCGGTGCTCCAAGGCATCCAGGCAAAGTACGGTTTCAAAAAGCCGATAGTAATTGCCGATGCCGCCCTGCTTTCAAAGAAGAACCTCCAGAACCTCTGCCAAGAAAACTATGAGTTCATCATCGGCGCTAGGATAAAAAACGAAACTCATGGCATTAAAAACAAAATCCTGGAGCAAACCAAAGAGATAAAAGATGGTGATTATATTACGATTAAAAAGTCTGACGGTACCCGCCTCATCGTCACTTATTCAGATAAGCGCCAAAGAAAAGATGCTTTCAACTTTCAACCGCGAGCGAGGCCTAAGGAAACTCAAAGAGCGTGTTAAAAACGGTAGATTGACCAAGGAGAGCATCAACAACCGGGGCTACAATAAGTTCTTAGCGTTAAAGCCAAGCATGACCGTTGAAATAGATGAGGACAAAATAAAAGAAGATGAGCACTTCGACGGGTTAAAGGGATATATTACCAACACGAAGCTTGCGCCACAAAAGATCGCTGAAAACTATAAACACCTCTGGCAGATAGAAAAAGCGTTTAGGATATCAAAAACCGATCTCAAGATCCGCCCTATCCATCATTACCTAAGACAGCGCATTGAAGCCCACATCTCAATCTGCTTTGTGGCTTACACGATCTACAAAGAATTAGAGCGGCTGCTTTACAAACACAAAGCCGGCTTTAGCCCAAAACGAGCTGCTGAGCTGACTCAAAATATGTATGAGATAGAATACATTCTCCCGCATTCACAGAGAAAACAAACAACGCTTCTTAAAATGACCGAAGATCAACAGACACTTTACGATATCATCTACAAA
>NZ_PFNG01000105.1:1847-5040 GCF_002791875.1 Candidatus Aquicultor secundus
ACAAACTCTCACACTAGCAATATATCACAAAGCTGTTGGTGCACGTGCGCCAAATTACCTTATTGTAGGCTCCCTTGAATCATTTCGTATGGGATGGTTCGAATTCCCTATTCTCCACCAGATAGTTCTTGGGCTGGTCAAGTAAAAATGGAAAGATTAGCTGAGTAAAACTCGGCCATGAAGGCATGTGTGCCTTCCACAAGCTGGCCAGAGGCCGTGTCTCGCATATTCAAACAATAGAGATTAAAGATGCATCAGAGCGCTTCAGAATTGCTTTAATAGCAACGTGGTCTTCCATGTTACGAGCCAGCCTATCAACTTTATGATAGTGAGATCAATTTAAGAAAAGGAAGCGATAGATGAAGAAACAGTAGAAAACTGACAAAAAATATTCTGGAGTACTTTTCCAGGTTAAGATATCGATTCACTGATACTACGACCGTACAATGGTAATAACTTACTGTTATATCATATACATGCCTGCTAATATATACTTACTATATGAAGCTAAGATGTATGTATTACCAGTAAGTAGAAGTACTGACGTCTACACGAGTAGCTGCCTTGAGACCTAAAGTAGCGCAAAATGGTGAGCATGGTGAGCGTTTTTGTTTTAGCAGCAAGCCGGGTATTAAACAGAATTATCTGCTTCAAGAAAAAAGAAGGCAGCGGTGAGGAAAAGCTACCCGCTTAGGATATTACCCGTGCTATAGAGTAGAGGCTTAACTATACCCCGGCTGATAGGAGGTGGGTGCTATGTGAATGTTTATCGTTTTTCTATCGTCGAGCAATTAAGTCAATAAATTAGGGAAAGGGTGATAAAATGTACAGGCTTGCTAAGGTCTTGACCTGCATGCTCATAATTATGGGTACGATGCTAAGCGCAGGTATTGCATTTGGGTATAGCGGTACCGGAGCGGCGTATTACGCTGATGTATACGCAACGTCCAGAAACTCCTCGTATCCAAGCTTCTCTTCTGATTGCACAAACTTTGTATCTCAAGCAATGCATACGCAATCGGGCAGTATGGGTGGCGGCTACCCTTTTAGATGGAGTGGTAGTTTACCATGGTATTGTTATAAATCATCAAGCGGATGGCAATATACCACGGCTTGGGTAAGGGCTAATACGCTGCGGAGCTTTTTGATAAACGATTACCCAGGCGGTTATGATTGGGGCGTATATAGCCCTCAACAATCGAACAGCAATATAGCTACATATGGCGATGCTATATTCTACGACTGGCAAAGCGATGGATGGTGGGATCATGCCTCGATGGAGGTCGCATATTCAAGCACCGATCCGAATAGCGGTTATCATGGGGACTTAGTAGATCAACATACAACTGACCGGTACCATGCGATCTGGAACCTCTGGCCATATAATGATAACCGCTGGACAACCAAAATTGATATAATGCACATCGATTCTTCAAACTAGAACTAGGAGGTTGAAATGAGGCTTTTAAAATATGCCGGTATCTTAGCTATCCTGGCTGCCATACTAGGTTCCTCCTTATTCTTTATAAGTAGGCCTAAAGAAGGTATAGCTGCAGGAAGCAAAAAGGTATTTACAGTCACTAAGCCAGGAATGGGAACATTCCAGGTCGAGGGCAGAAAAGATACGGTCGTACCAGATGACCCAAATCCTCTTGTCTATGATCCAAAACAAAGGGGATGGTCAGGAGATAAAACCCAGATTGAAGCGATCAAAAAGGTTATAGGGGATGCGCTGCAAGCAGAGTTAGACGCCGTGAAGGATGTAAACCGAGGCAAGGCTAGTGAATTTAAGCAGAAAAAACTTCCTCAATATTTTAGCGCAAAGACTAATGAGCTTAAAAAGAGGCAAGGGTATATTGATAAGAACAATACGATGAGCGATGATAGCGGAATTGTCGTTGCCGATAGCGCTGTTACCAAGATGGATTTTAAGGGTGTATCTGTAAACGGTAGTCAAGCCACAGCAGTAGTCGACGTATGGACACGGACCAGATACGAGAATACTAAAAACGCGATAGTATCAGAACCGGCCAACGCTCGCCAGCACATAATAGAACTCGAGCAAGAAAATGGCAACTGGCTGATTGTAAGCGATAAATGGGTGTTCATCCCTGGGTATGAGCCTTAGAAATAATTCTGCGCTTTGCACGTTTTTCTATGATCGATATGCAAGCTAGGTATGAGAATCAACAGGTACCGTCCGACATGGCGGACGGTACCTTCTTTGATTGCTAGCTGTGTTGATATAAACAGTCTTTCACTGCTTGGAAACAACAGTAGTAAGTGAACGTGAAACTTCCTTAACGTTACAAATGTTATTAAAATATGATATACGATTATGAGGCAGAACAAACGCTTTACTTATATTAAAGGTAGATTAATATGCGTAAATACAAAACGGTTATGTCTAGTCATCGTAAGCTGGTGGCAGTAACTGGTGGAAGCATAATTCTTTTAGTAATGCTGTTTATCGGCATCATCGTTAATTCCATAATCAATTACCTCGATACGTGGCCGACTGGTAATCCTTTACTGTCAGAATTGATCAATCCTACGACGATTATGATATTATCAGCGGCATTAGGTGCTCTCCTTGGCGGTATATTTACTGGACGCATCATAAAACAAAAAGCAATTTTTTATGGGCTTTTATCCATTCTGTTAATATTGATAATTGAATTATCCACCAACTATCCACAAGAGATGTTTATTATGGTTGGCCACAATACAATTTGGCCTTCCTTCCATTTTGCATTTTTTGAAAAAACACATGGTTATTACGTGACACCTATCTCTTGGTTTCTTGAGCTGATCTGCGGGCCGATAGGCGCATTTATTGGAGAACGGTTATAGTAGTAGAAAACAACGGACCGGGCTTAAATACGGTAAACTATCCAACTAAATTTAGTGATGTAATTGCTGTTGCTGCCACCGATGAGAACAATGAAATTTCATCTTTAGCAGTCATTGTCCAAAGGTTGATATTCTGCCCCGGCTATCGAGATACCCAGTGGGGGTATTATTGTGGTAGAATTTTTCGTATGTGCTTAACTATAAAAGTAGCTATTCAAGGGGGTGCGGATGGGCGGACATAAGTTTCAAGAAGAAATTCGCGCCCAGCCGCTACATGTATGGTCTGGTGTTTAGCGTTTAGTGTAGGACGTGTAAGCCGCTCGATAAAGTGTGGATGTAA
>NZ_PFNG01000264.1:0-3287 GCF_002791875.1 Candidatus Aquicultor secundus
TGTGACCTGCTCGGGAAGGACGCCGAAGACCTGCATCGCGGTGGCTTCGTGGATGTCCATATCCGCCTCGAACGCCTCAAGCAATGCCTCTTCTTCAGAGTAATGAGCAAGCAGGCGCAGCTCGATTTGCGAGTAATCCGCCGCCATAAAAATATCCCCGGGGTTCGACGGGATAAACGCCTCGCGTATTCTCTGCCCCAGTTCGGTACGCACCGGGATGTTTTGCAGGTTTGGGTTGCTGCTGCTCAATCGCCCTGTCGTGGTGACCGTTTGGTTGAACGATGTGTGGAGCTTGCCGGTCTTTGGGTTGATAAGTTTGGGCAGGGCGTCGATGTAGGTCGACTTGAGCTTTGCAAGCTCTCTATATGCGATGATCTTCTCGGCTATCGGGTGCACGGTAACGAGCTTGTGGAGCACGTTGGCATCCGTTGAGTAACCGGTTTTCGTCTTTTTTGCCGTGGGCAAACCGAGCTTATCAAAAAGGATAAAGCCGAGTTGCTGCGGCGAGTTGATATTAAACTGCCGGCCGGCGAGTGAATAAATCTCGCTTTCTATGTTCTCAAGGAATATCTCGACTTCTTTGGAGAGGTCTTCGAGGTAATCGGTATCGAGGCCGACGCCCTCATGTTCCATCCTCGCCAGGACAGGAACAAGCGGCATCTCGACTTCTTCAAAGAGCTTAAAGAGGTCCTTCTCTACAAGCTGCTCTTTTAATCTTGGCTTTAGCCTGAAATTGGCGATGGCCTCATTTGCAAGACGCTCGCGCTCGGTGTCTGCCGCAACTGAAATCCCAAGGTTAATCGCCGCAAGCTCATCAATCGGATAATCGGAGCGCTCGGGATTGAGCAGATACGCGGCGATCATGGTGTCAAAATCTAGGGCCTGTGGCTTGATATTGGCATTCCAGAGCGCAAGCATCATCCGCTTAAGATCGTGCCCCGTTTTATTGATTGATTTTGACTCAAGGTATGGTTTTGCAAGCGATAGTACCCGGTCGATTGGGAGCACGGTGTGCTCTTGCGGGAACAGCTCGCCGGATATTTCCTGGATACAGGTATATATTTTACTGTCCCCGGTGGCGAGCGCGACGGATGTTATTTGCCGGTCTACCGTATTAACGCCGGTTGATATTATAGCAACAGCAATGTGATGGCCGGCTTCTATATCGGACGCAAGCTGTGCGAATATCTCCTCACTGGCTATATCTATTATCTCAAGCGCTGTATCTAACGTTTGCACATCATCGGCTTTGTGGGTTCTTTGCTTGTTCTGGCTTAAAAGCCTGTCGAGCAGGGTGAAGAACTCGAGCTTTGAGAACAGCGCCCGTATCTTCTCTTCATCCCAGCCGTCGAGTTTGCATTCGTCGAAATCGACATCGATGGGAACCTCCCGGTCGAGGACGGCCAGCATTTTGGAAAGCTCCGCCTCAGACGCGTGCTCGGAAAGCATCTCGCGCCACCGCTTGTTCTCAACCGCGTCAAGGTTCTTAAGCAGATTCTCGATGCTTCCAAACTGCTGGATAAGTTTCGCCGCCGTTTTCTCGCCAACGCCCGGCACCCCCGGAATGTTGTCGGAGGTGTCGCCTTTAAGCGCCAGGTAATCGGCAAACTGCTCGGGGGTTACCCCGTACCTCTCCCGAACTTTTTCCCTATCGTAGATGACGATATCGGATATCCCTTTTTTGGTGGTCATAACCTTGATATGGTCATCCACGAGCTGGAAGGCATCCTTATCCCCGGTTACGACAATCACGTCATCACGCTCGGCTTCGGCTTCGGATGCAAGCGTCGCCAGGATGTCGTCGGCCTCAAATCCGTCCATCTCGAAAACCGGTATGTTGAGCACCGATAGCACTTCTTTTACCAGCGGAAATTGGCTGATTAATTCGTTTGGGGTCGGCTCGCGGTGGGCTTTATACTGTTCGAAAGTCTCATGCCTAAACGTCGGCGCCGCCCTATCGAACGCCGCTATAACGACATCCGGCTTCTCTTCTTTGAGCAGCTTTATCAGCATGCTCGTGAAACCGTAAACCGCGTTTGTGACCTGCCCCGAAGACGTCGCAAGCGTTTTGGGCAGGGCAAAGAACGCCCTGTAGACCAAGCTGTTGGCATCGATGAGGATAATTTTATTCTTCAAAAGTAGTCTGTCCTTTTTCGCTTATTCGCATTAATTTTACTGGTTATATGCGAGAATGACAAACGAACTAGGGGGACGTTGTTTCCTGTGCGTCCTAAATTCCATTTAGGACGCACAGGAAACAACGTCCCCCTCACAGGTAAACCGCTTCCGCGGTCTCAAGCACTTTGCGGCGTGTGCTTTCCAGCTCGTTAAGCAGTGCGTCGGTATCTGAAAACTCGAAGAAGCCCGCGATTACTTCCGCAAGCCCGGAGTCGGGCTTTAAAACGCTCTCCTGATTAAGCCTGAGAAAGGTCTCTACGGTTCGCAAAAACCTGTAGGCGTTCAACAGTCGCTGTTCGGTTTCACGATCGACGATGCCGTGGGCGGTAAGGCGCTTGATCGCAATTGTAGTGTTATGCGTGATAAGGCCGGGAAGCGTGGCCGCATTTTTCAACTGCAAGTATTGGATAAGAAACTGCAGTTCCTCGATGCCGCCGGGCCCAAGTTTGATATCATAACCGGCAGATTCTTTAGAAACCTCTTTTATAATGCGCTTCCTCATTTCTTTGATCTCAGTACCCGAAATCTCGACACCGCGCTTAGCGATAATCTCCTTCTTTAGCTGGTGAAACGCACGAAGAAGTTCCTTATCGCCTGCGATTGGTCGTGCTTTAAGCAAGGCTTGGATCTCCCAGGGGTGGGCGTTTTTAAGATAATAGTTGCGGTAGCCCGCAATGTCGTTGACCAGAATACCCTTCGAACCGTCCGGGCGAAGGCGCATATCAACCTGATAGGCAATGCCGCGCTCGGTATAATCGGAAAGGAATTTGATAAGCTCGGATGCCAAGCGATGTGCGTTTGGGTTATCGGATATAAACACAAGGTCGAGGTCGGAGCCGACGTTAAGCTCGCGCGAGCCGAACCTTCCAAAACTCACAACCGCAAATCTTCTATTAGCGCTATTAGCGCCGGTAGCGCTAAGATATCGCAGTGTAGCGCGCACGATTATCTCGGCCAGCATGCTGAGCGTGTTGGTAAGCTCGTCCACGCTATAGAATCCTTTAAGAAAAAGAAGGCCGGCGCGCATTTCTTCGCTCGCCCTGAATTCCCTTATCGCGTTGATCGGGTCGTGGTTGTGCTCGAATATGTCCGAGAGCCGCTCTTTGACG
>NZ_PFNG01000264.1:3335-4497 GCF_002791875.1 Candidatus Aquicultor secundus
TAGGATTCATGCCCGCCGATTTTCTCGATGAACGTGACGAACATGCTAAGCAGCCTATCCCTGCTCTTATACTTAAGAATCCTGTCGAGGAACAACGGGATGGTTTTTCTGAGCATCGTCCTCTCGCGGATGGTTTTGCCGAGGGATATTTGCTCGCTGATTGCTTTCAAGTTTTTAAGCGCCGTACCGGGATTTTCAAAACCCTTAAACGCCAAAAAGTCGCGGATCTCATCATCCGTAAGCTCGTCTTCAAGGAAGACCATGATCTCGGGCTCGGTATCCTCCCCGCCGAGCAGCGAGTTATACATGTCGCGCACCATATGCCGCCTGAGCCTGAGTTCGGATGTAAATTCTTTTTCGCCGAACGGCTGCATTTTACGTGAAAAAACCTCGAGTTCGTGCGGGTCTGCCGGCAGTGAGTGGGTCTGCAGGTCGTCCTTCATCTGCAGTACGTGCTCGACCCTGCGCAAAAACCGGTAACTCTCGGAAAGCGTCGTTACATCATCCGTTGAGAGAAACCCTTCTTTTAATAGCTCATCAAGGACAAACGCGAGCCGCGGCGTCCGCAAAGCGCTTCTTTCACCCCCGTAGAGCAGCTGGAATGTTTGGATGAAAAACTCGATCTCCCGGATGCCGCCGTAACCCCGCTTTATATCGTTCGCGTCGAAGATAGAATCTATCTTTCGCTTAAGCTCTCGAATCTCTTCGATGTCATAGTAATCGGTGGATTTTTTCCACACGAAGGGGTCGATAGCATCAAGGAATTTTTGCCCAAGCGACATATCCCCTGCAACCGGCCTGGCACGAATGAGCGCCATCCTCTCCCAGGTCTTGCCCCAGGCTTCGTAATAGGAACTATACGAGTCGAGCGAGAGCGAAAGCTCGCCTTTGCGGCCATCGGGCCTCAACCTCAGGTCGACCCTGTAGGCGATGCTATCCTCGGTCGTGGTCTGGATCAAGCCGGATAACGTCTCCGTGAGCCTACAATAGTACTCGTGCGGGCTAACTTTATTAACGCGGGTTCCGGGAGTTTTTTCAATCCCATCAGATTCCCCATCTTCGCTTTCATAGACCGTCATAATATCTATATCCGAGCTGTAATTAAGCTCGCCTGCACCCAGTTTGCCAAGCGCGATCACGCAAAATGGGTTATCCTTAAGCA
>NZ_PFNG01000137.1:0-3290 GCF_002791875.1 Candidatus Aquicultor secundus
ATTTTACAAGACAAAATGATTTGGGGATATGGCTCAGCTGGGAGAGCGCTGCGTTCGCAATGCAGAGGTCGGGGGTTCGAGTCCCCCTATCTCCACCAGATAGTCCTTATTCAAACTTTGGTTAAAGATACCGTCGAAAAGGTCAGTGAACTTTGTGTCGCTGACCTTTTTGTTTTTGAGTTTGAAGCCATAGTCATAACAAGATCGATTATCCGTAGTTATAATTACCTAAACCTCCTTCATCAAACCCAATCCCTTGAGATAATGTCCAAGCTGGCACTGAAGTAATAAAGACCAGCATGCGCCCAAAAACTAGGGTTAAGAGTAGCTTCTGCCTTGTTTGCTTTTGAAGCATTTATGTCACCTCTTATCGTAGTAACTACCATTAGAGGAACAATTAATTTGTCCAAAATCGGAAGGTTATTGCTCAATTAATGTGGCCGGGGACACCAGTGGGATTCAGACGCTTTATCATTTACTGTTTGACTGATATGCTTGTATAGAGTAGCATATAGGGCAAACACACGTTCGTTTTTATACCTATGGAATCACTTATTTCTGTATTAAAATATGAACATTATCGCTATTAAATTCAGCGATATAATAAAGTATTATTTGTCTGTGAAGGAGCAAGTATGGCGATAAATGCTGATAAGCCAACTAGATGGAAATCAGATATAGCCCAATCTGTTGATTGTTATAATGATTGGTTTATGAAATTCGCCCCAAAAGCATATAGGGATACAAGAGTAGAAACGACGCAGCAAGTTGAATCAGCGCTAGAAAAAACAAACAACTTAAAGGACATATCACCTAGTATGCTGCACGAGAATCCCTCTGTTTTACCGATACTTCGCATGTCAACGGCGCCACCCATAGCACGAGATAGGTTAATCGGCCTCGCTGGAATATCGCCCCATTTAGTAAAGTGCATGGAACTAGATTGTAAAATACCACCCAAAACGGAAGCCTCTAAAGTAAACGAGGAGCTTAAAAGAATCGGTGATGCAATAATGAAGTTGGCCGATAAAGATATTTTCACTTGGTTAGAAACCGAAAAGAGACCAGCTCAAGAAGAAATTAATCGCGCTGCGACCATAGTTGCTGATCGTCTTTGTGGGGCAGTTGCTGACCCGATAATAAGAAATGCACAGGAAAAACGGCAGTTAAGCCTCATAAAAGAGTGGCTGGAGCGAAGGGAATATACCTATATAAGCGCAGGCGAGGGTCTAAAGTTTAACGCCATGCAGCCCGGCACATTTGCGTTTCATTTAAATGTTCCTGTCAAACTTGAAGGTGGAGAAACTCAGATTAATATACCAATAGATGTTGCTGTTATGCCGCTTAGTTCTAAGCCTGGAGATTTGCCTCTTCTTATAGAAGCTAAATCTGCCGGTAATTTTACAAATGTCAACAAACGCCGAAAGGAAGAAGCGATTAAAGTCGCTCAATTACGGAGAAATTATGGAAAAGATGTGCGGTTTATATTATTCCTTTGTGGCTACTTCGATAGCGGTTATTTGGGATATGAGGCAGCAGAGGGTATAGATTGGGTTTGGGAACACCGGATAGATGATCTAGCAGAATTTGGAGTTTAGACATGGCAGCAATCGAACTGTTAGAATGTTCACGCTTAGAAATTCAAAATCGGCTGGATGCTTTAAAGAGCCAAGCTGAAAGAAACAAATTAGGGCAATTCGCAACGCCCACGGAGCTAGCGACAGAGATTTTAGAATATGCAAAAGACCTTTTGCCGGCGGATAACAAAATCCGCTTTTTAGATCCGGCTTTTGGCACAGGTTCATTTTATTCCGCGCTTTTAAGGACATTCCAATCGCAAAGAATTGAGAGCGCTGCTGGTTTTGAAATTGACCTCCAATATGCAAATGAAGCCATAGGATTATGGAATGAATCTTTATTGAGACTAAACATAGGTGACTTTACAAAGGCTGTACTGCCAGAAATCGATGAAGACAGGCCTAATCTAATCATTTGCAATCCACCGTATGTTAGGCACCATCACTTATCAAATCAAGAGAAGATAAGACTTCAGGCACTTACACGAATGGTTACTGGCATAAAACTGAATGGTCTATCTGGATATTATTGCTACTTCTTGCTCTTATCACATGCATGGATGCCGGAAAATGGTTTGGCCGGTTGGCTTATCCCGAGTGAATTCATGGATGTGAATTATGGCAGGGGAGTTAAAGAATATCTGCTTAATAAAGTTAGACTTATAAGAATTCATCGTTTTGATCCTAATGATGTTCAATTTGACGATGCGCTGGTTTCATCAGCAGTTGTATGGTTTGAAAAGACAAGCCCGAACTCGGGCCATCAAATTGAGTTTACATATGGCGGCACACTTAATAATCCTAGAATATGTAAAAAAATAACAGCAGAGGAATTAAGAAGAGCTAATAAGTGGACAAGGCTTGTATTTGATGTTGGTGGAGGAAGACCAGACAAAGATGAAATTAAATTATCTGATCTATTTTATGTCAAGCGTGGTATTGCCACAGGTTCAAACGAATTCTTCATGTTAGATTCAAAAAGAGTGGAAGAATACAGAATACCAGACGAATTCTTGATACCGATTTTGCCTAGTCCGCGGTTTCTTTCGGTTGATAGAATTCAGGCTGACCATATCGGCAATCCAATATTAGAGCAAAAACTGTTCTTGCTTTCGTGCGATTTGCCAGAGCATGAAGTTAAAGAAAAGTATCCCGCGCTTTGGCATTATTTGGAGTCTGGAAAAGAAAAAGAAATTAATAATCGGTATCTATGTATGCACAGGTCACCCTGGTATACACAAGAGAAACGGTCTGCATCGCCTTTTATTTGTACGTATATGGGACGTCATTTAGATAAGAGCAAGCCTTTCCGGTTTATCTTAAATCGCTCAAAAGCTATTGTCGCCAATTCCTACTTGGTGCTCTATCCGAAAGATTATCTGAGAGACGCTATTGAGAAAAATGACGCTTTGCTTGAGAAAATATGGGCGGAACTGAATAATATTAATGTCGATTCCATGATGGGAAATGGCAGGGTTTATGGTGGAGGTCTACATAAAATTGAGCCTAAGGAACTCGCTAATGTTTCTGCCGACGGCATCATCGAAGCAATTCCAGAGTTAGAAGCCTTATACGAAAAGCATCGAGAGGGGGCAAAGAACCTACAACTTCAACTTGATTGTTTTAGTTTTTGATAATAAACGGTGCCCGTTAAGGCCACCAGAGATACCTACAAAGGATGATTAATGAACAACTACCAACCGATACGAATTG
>NZ_PFNG01000035.1:0-912 GCF_002791875.1 Candidatus Aquicultor secundus
CAGTGAAACTCCCTCGGGTTATGGCCGCCCGCTGCGCGGTTGTACTGGAAGAACATGCATGAATCCCAGCCACGGTAACGGTCGCCCGATTTAACGGTGCCGTCATCCTTGACATCGAAGCAATAACAGGTCGGGCACACGAAGGTGCATGCGCCGCAGCTTAAGCACTTGGCCGTAAGGTTTTGCCAGAAGGCTTCATCGGTAAAGAGGTTATCGAGCGCTTTTGCACTCGGTACCTCAAGTTTTTCCATCGAAGCCGCAACCGTTTCGCCGATACGCTTTGCAGCGGCCTCATCATCGACGGTTGCATCGCTAAGCGAGCCGGCCGTTTTCAAAAGCTCCTCGCCGGCCTCCGTGAGCGCTTCTACAATGTAGCGCCCGTCCAGATTCATCATCCAGACATCGCCCACCTTCTCGTCCGGAGCGCCGCCGACTGAGGTACAAAAACATGTGTTGCAGGCCTTGTTACAGGCCATGGTTACGAGCGCGGTATGTTTCCTGCGCTCGGCGTATTTATTCTCCGGCATTACCGGATCGAGAAACGGTTTATCGGTTAACGTAAACGACCGTGCGTCGCAGGGACGCAGACCAAAGATGACGGTCTTCGTCTCCTCTTCCGGTGCGTATTCAATCGCTATGCCGTTTTCATCCTTCTTGTAGGAGAGAATCTTCTCGACCTGCTTGAATATGATGCCCTTTGGTGAAAGATCGGTTCTGGCATCAAAAGCAGGGGCTTGCCCGGCCTTGATCTGTTTAAACGATGAGGCGCCTTCAACTTCCACCGGAGCATATACCCCGTAAGAAGCGACTAACTTATCAATCCATGACTGGATATTTCCAGCGGGTAATATCTTAGTGACCACTTTTCTCTAGCTCCTCCTTACGGAAGGTTTCAAGCGGTGGACGCTCATC
>NZ_PFNG01000035.1:938-3951 GCF_002791875.1 Candidatus Aquicultor secundus
ATCGGGCAGGCACGCTCGCATGCGCCGCACTCGATGCATCTGCCGGCTACGTGCATGGCCCTCTGGGCGTGGAACATGAGCGCTTCCTTTGAATCCCAGGTTACGTGCTGCCACCTCTCGCGAAGCGACTGCACCGCGCAGTTATCGCGACAGTAGCACGCCGGGCATGACTCGCGGCATGCGTAGCAGCGGATGCAACGATCGAATTCTTTAGTCCAAAACGCGGCCCACCACGCGGCGTCGGCATCCTCCGGTACGACCAAGGATGGCTGACCCTGCGGTACCTGGGCCGGTTCTCCTACCATAACATCGCTGAAGGTCGTGTCTTGCTGGTTGCACGACATGCACTTATCCATAGCGACCTCCGCAAACGGTACCCGCTTCGCCTCTCCGCCAATCTCGACGACTACGCTGTCGCCATCGAGGTATGCGGCTGTCGCATCGTCGATGGAGCCGACGGCCTTCTCAAGCTTGACCGGGTCGACGATACCGCGACATGCGACGCCTACCACGTAGATGTTCTCGCGGGCGATCTTGCCTTCGGCCAAGAGCGCCACAATAGAGCCTGCCTCACAGGGCTTGGCCATGATCGCGGTCTTTTCATTCATCCTCGGCAGGTAAACTGCCAGGTTGTTGAAGCAGAACGGGTTAAAGACGAATTTATCCGCCGTTTCTTTATCGCGGGCGAAAAGCGGTGTCGCTTTTGCCGGGTTCCACCCCGAGCCCCAACCGATAACGGCGGTAACTTCACCTTTATCCAAAAGTTCTATAGCTTTTTCTCGTAATTGCGTTTGAAGTTTCTCCATATTAGGCCTCGACCTTCTCTCCCGACTTCTCTATCTCTGTAACCGTCGCCGGGTCGAGATTCGAGAAGACACTAGGGTTGAATTTGCCGATTCTCTGCAGCACCTCGAGAAAGTCCTCGACTTCCTCTTTAAGCTCTTTGCCTTCGGAGGCCGCGATCCAGGTGTACCTGAACCTCTCCGGCTCAATGCCTAATACCGGCAGTATCTCATTAAACAGTGCCAGGCGCCGCCTGGCGTAGTAATTGCCCTCTCTGTAGTGGCAATCACCGGGGTGTCAGCCGGATACCATGACCCCGTCTGCGCCCTCAAGCAATGCTTTCAGCGCGAACAAGGGGTCCATCCGGCCCGTACAGGGGATCCTTGCAATCCTGAGATCCGCCGGATAGCTCAGGCGAAGGTTTCCCGCCAGGTCTGCACCGGCGTAGCTGCACCAGTTGCAGAAAAATCCGATTATCTTGAAATGCCCATTATCTACCACTGTAATACCGCCTCTATCGATTTTAATATCTGTTCATCAGTCACGCCTTTGAGCTGGGCCGCACCCGGACGGCACGCCGCCGAACAGGTTCCGCAACCCTGGCACATGGCCTCGTTTACCTTAGCGAACTTCTTACCTCTGAACTCTTCCATAGTGATCGCCGAGTACGGGCACACGGCTACGCACGCGCCACAGGCGACGCACTTCATCGGGTCGATCTCGGCAACCATCGGATCGCTCATCAGGATATCGTTCGAGAATAACACACCGACCTTGGCGGCGACCGCACCGGCGGTGGCCACCGTGTCGGGGATATCGCGCGGTGACAGCGCCGCTCCACAGGCGAACACGCCCTCGCGCGGGACCTCGACCGGTTTCAGTTTGGGGTGAGTCTCGCTGATGAAGCCGTAGGTGTCTGTCGTAATACCGATCGTATTGGCAAACTCTACGCTATCCTCGCGGGCGATGGAGCCCGTCGCCAGGACAACCATATCCGCCGCCATCTCAATCGGCATGCCGGCCAACGTGTCGGCCGCCTTTATAGTCATATGGCCGTCTTCCTCGTAGATGCGCGAGACGCGGCCGCGGATATAGTTGGCGCCATACTCGCGCTGGGCGCGAAGGACAAACTCCTCGTAGCCTTTACCGGCGGCCCTGATATCCATATAGAAGACGTATACTTCGGCGTCCGGCACTTTCTCGTGGACGAGAATGGTATGCTTCGCCGTATACATGCAGCAAATCCTCGAACAGTACGGCACGCCCTTGGCCTCGTCACGCGAGCCGACGCACTGGATGAAGACTATGCGCTTTGGCTTCTCGCCGTTGGATGGGCGAACGATTTTGCCTTCGGTCGGGCCGGATGAATTGACCATGCGCTCGAAATCGAGCCCGGTGATGACGTCGGGGAGTTGTCCGCCGCCGTACTCGCCGTATTTACTGTGATCGAACAGGTTGAAGCCGGTTGCAATGACGATCGCACCGAAGGTCTCGTTTATCAGCTCATCCTGCATATCGTAGTTGATGGCGCCCTGGGCGCAAGCCTTGGCACAGGCGCCGCATTTGCGTTTGGGCTTCTTCTCGCCTTCTTTGACCTCGATGGTGTCCGGGTCGGGCGAATTCAAATACTGGCAGGTTTCTTTCTCTATAACCGGAACTTTCGGGACTGCCTGCGCAAACGGAACATAGATAGCCCCGCGCGGCGCGCGAAAGTTCTCGAATTTGTTCTTTAGTTTTTTCTTTAACGGGCACTTGCCTATGCACTCGAGGCAACCCGTACAAAGCTTCTCATCGACAAAACGCGCCTTTTTGCGGATCGTCACGTTAAAGTTACCGACATAGCCGTTGACCGTCTCGACCTCGGAATAGGTATAAAGTTTGATCTTTGGATGCTGCGCGATGTCGACCATTCTGGGTGAGAGGATACATGCCGAGCAGTCGAGCGTCGGGAAGGTCTTATCGAGCTGCGCCATACGCCCGCCGATCGAAGGTTCCCTTTCGACCATAACGACTTCGTATCCCATACCGGCGATGTCGAGCGAAGCCTGGATGCCGGCGATACCCCCGCCGATAACCAGCGCGCGTTTCGTTACCGGGACCTGGCCCGGGGTAAGCGGCTTGGCAAAGGTTACTTTACCGACCGCGGCCTTAATCAAATCAAACGCCTTGGCGGTGGCCTCTTCCTTATCCCCCGTAACCCAGGAAACCTGCTCGCGAAGGTTTGCGATCT
>NZ_PFNG01000003.1:0-176 GCF_002791875.1 Candidatus Aquicultor secundus
TTAGACCCTCCCGCATAAGAAGAAGGTTTCCGCACCCAAGATTCTTCAGTCGCTTCGCTCCTTCAGAATGACAGCTAATCGCCGTTCACTGTTTGCTAATCGCTCTCTCAGAATGACAATCAATTGCTAATCGCTCCTTCAGAATGACATCGCCGTTCACTATTTGCTAATCGCTC
>NZ_PFNG01000003.1:219-14329 GCF_002791875.1 Candidatus Aquicultor secundus
TTCAGAATGACAACTAAGCGCCGTTCACCGTTTGCTGTTTGCTCCTTCAGAATGACATGCACAGAAAGTAGATGTCGCGGGGTTGACACGGCCGTCTTAATCAACTAAGATTGAGATATAATCTCAATGGAGATGGGATATGAACAGCGAGTCTTTGCAGTTTAAGAACTATATCGAATCGAAAGGGCTGCTTTTTACGCCGGAGCGCCAATGCGTTGCCGAAGAGGTCTTCGCAAGCCACAACCACATGGATGCCGAAGAACTTTTGAAGCATTTGAAATCCAAGGGCAGTAAGGCATCGAGGGCGACCGTATACCGTACTTTAGACCTTCTGGTTGAAAGCGGGCTTGTTAAAAAGATAGACCTGGGTGAAGGCCGTTTGGTGTACGAGCACACGGCGGGGCACCCGCACCACGATCATCTGGTGTGTCTAAAGTGCGGAAGCGTGCAGGAATTTGAGGAGCCGTTGATCGAGCAGCTCCAGGAATGGGCCTGTGAAAAGGCGAACTTTAAACCAACCGGCCATAGCCTGAACATTTACGGATATTGCAGGGGATGCACGACCGGAAAGAGATAAATTTTTTTGCATAGAGAGTGAGATGGAGTCGCAATCTTAGGGAGGGTACAATGTGTCTTGATCAAGTAAAAACCGGCGATGAGATTATCATAAAAGAGATTCCCGACAGCATGGCTAAAACCCAGTTTATTAGATTTGGCATAGGAGAGGGCAGCACCGTTGTCTGCCACACCAAGATCCCTTTCGGCCCGGTTGTTTTAAGGAAAAACCGCCAAGAAATTGCGGTAGGTCGCGAGCTTGCGCGCACCATTAGGGTTGAGAGGAGAGGGAACGGTGGAAAAGGACATCGGCGCGGTTAAGACCACACACGGGGGCCACTGTCATACCGGCGCTTTGGCGCTGGACGTGCCCGCGAACTGTCAAAAGATCGTTCTCGTGGGGAACCCCAACGTAGGCAAATCCGTCTTCTTTAACTTCTTCTCCGGGCTTTACGTCGATGTGTCCAACTATCCCGGCACCACGATTGAGATTTCCCAGGCCCGCTACGGCGACAATGCCATCATCGACACACCCGGCATCTACGGCGTATCCTCGTTTAACGATGAGGAGATCGTCGCCCGCGATATCATCTTAAGCGCGGATAAAATCGTGAACGTGGTCGATGCGCTTCACCTCGAGCGGGATCTATTCTTAACATTGCAGCTCATCGATATGGGCCTACCGATCGTCGTCGCCCTTAACTTTATGGATGAGGCGAGGGCGCAGGATATTATAATCGATTCGGACCTGCTTTCCGATCTGCTTGGGGTATCCATTATCCCGACGGCCGCGGTTAAAAAGCAGGGGTTGATGGATGTCGAAGCGGCCCTGTCCGAGGCGAGAGAAGGTCACCAGGACCCGTTTTTACATAAACGCCTCCACGAGATGCTTTCCCGCGTCGGCTCGCAGCCCGAAGCGTTGATGGTGTTAGAGGGCGATCCTTATATCGCCGCGCGGCATGGGGTTGAGCCCGTTGATGACCGGGAAGAAATTTACGTCCACCGCCGTGAGCGGGTCAACGATATCGTCGGCCACGTTGTGCACGAGGTTGATTTGGCCGAGAGCATCCGGCAGAAGATCGGGCGTCTTGTTCTCAATCCGATTACGGGCGTCCCGATTCTCGCAGTTATACTCTTTGGTCTTTATGAGCTGGTTGCGGTGCTGGTTGCGCAGGATATCGTGGGGCTTACCGAGGGCACGATTATGAAGGGATACTGGGAGCCGTTTATCAGGGGTATTGTCTCGCCGGTCGTCAGTCAAAGCACCCCGCTCGGCAAGATACTCATCGGTGAGTTCGGTATCTTGACGATGACGATAACGTATCTTCTGGGATTACTGCTGCCGCTCGTTTTAGGGTTTTACCTGGCGCTTGCATTGATGGAAGACTCAGGGTACCTGCCGAGACTTGCTACGCTGGTAGACAGAGCGCTCAATACCATCGGGCTTAACGGCAGAGCGGTCGTGCCGATCATCCTCGGGTTTGGCTGTGTGACAATGGCAACGATTACAACGAGGTTGCTCGGGACGGAACGCGAGAAAACGATTGCTACTGCAATCCTGCAGTGGGCCATTCCCTGCTCGGCGCAGATCGGGGTTATCGCGGTTTTGCTGGGCGCAATCGGCGGCCTCTATACCCTGCTCTACGCCGCATTCATCTTTTTAACGCTGGTGACCATCGGGACGGTGCTTTCTAAGTGGCTTCCCGGCAAAACCTCGCCGCTCTTAATCGACCTGCCGCCGCTGCGTTTGCCGAGACCCGACAACGTCGTGAGAAAAGCGGTGACAAGATCGTTTGCCTTCATGAAGGAGGCAACTCCCTGGTTCTTTTTAGGCGCTCTTATCGTATCGTTGATGCAGGTTTCCGGGATGCTTACCGCCTGGCAAAACGTCTGGGAACCGATTACGACCGGATGGCTCAAGCTCCCAAAAGAAACGGCTACCGCTTTTGTTATGGGCCTTGTCAGAAGGGACTTCGGGGCGGCCGGGCTTTACGCCATGCATCTTACCCCGATGCAGACGGTGGTTGCGCTGGTTACCATCACGCTGTTCGTGCCCTGTGTCGCGTCGGTTATGATTCTTTTCAAGGAGCGCGGCTGGAAACAGGCCGTACCGATTTGGTTCGGAAGCTGGGTTTTAGCGTTCGGCCTTGGCGGAATCCTCGCCCAAATTCTGATTAGGGGGCTTTAAGGTGAAGTGTAATATAGCGAAACCGGAACCCAAGGTCTGTAAAGTCTGTGGGTTTAAAACGGATAACATGTTAATTACGGTCTGCCCCCGCTGTACGGCGGGCTTGCCCGGACCGACCTCTTGCAGCGGGGGTTGCAGTAGTTGTCATATAATGAAGTGAAGCATATCGAGCCTCAATTTCTCGGCGCTCCGGTCCACTTTGGACGCTTTTGATAAAAGCGCCTTGGCCTTTGTCTTGTCGCCCTTTAGCTCGTAGGCGATCGACTTGATGACGAGGGTTTCCACATTGTTTTTATCTATCGTGAGTATGAAGTCGGAGTCTTTGAAGACCTTACCATATTCCCTTTTTTGCAGGTACAGCTCCAGCAAGGCGGTTCGGGTTCCTAAGAACATAGGCGCCTTTTCCCGTGCGCGGTTAAGGTAGAACTCCGCTTGATTTAACTCGTACCTGTCCTTGGTGTAGCGGGCGGACACGAGGTAGACCTTACCGAGAATATGCAGAAGCTGTGTGTAGTGGGGATTATAGTACAGGGCGCGCTTTACCGGCTCTATCGCAAGCCGCGCATACTTCGGATCGTCCCGTCCCTCGGTGAAGTCCAAGCACACATTGGCTAGACACCACTGGTAGTACGGCTGTACCGCGCAGTACTTGCTGAATGCATACGCTTTGTCCAGCGCGGAATCGCTCAGCGTGGAATCGGCTTCTTCCGAAAGGGCGTAGTATTGCCCCTCAATTATCAAAGGGGCGATCGCTACCATGGCAAGGATAAGCAGCAACGGCAAGACCGTGGCCCTTAGCGCGAGTCCCTTGCGTAGCTGCCGCCTTAGCGTATACGTACTCCGTTTTGTCGCCGTACCGATGCCGGCGCCCATAATGAACCAGAAGAATATGCTTAAATCGATAGTCGCAATCCCGAAAAACCCCTGGACGAGATAACCGATGATTCCTCCAACCAGGCCAACCGCAATACGGTTCTCACCCCGCTTCATCGCCTTTGCGCCTTTGGAGATGGCGAATATAACAAGCCAGAGTTGGATGAGTAGCAACAGGAGCCCGCCGTCGATTGCCGTTTGCAGGTAGATGTTGTGCGCCCGGTCGTTATAGGAGTTCTCAAGGCGCGCGAGCCCCAAAGTTGTGTACTTGTTAAACCAGTCGCCGGTTTGCCCCAACCCGTAGCCGGAAAGAGGCCTATCGGCGATCATGGGAAGCGAGCTTTTCCATATCTCGACGCGGCTATCAAGCGAGCCGGACGTCCGTGCTTTGTCAAAGACGCGGGTAACCCCTGAGTTTATAGAGGCGGAGAAGATGACGCCAAGCAGAATACCAGCGACGATTAGGAGCATCCAGTAATTTTTTTTGGGCGCCTGTAATTCTTTTTTGCTTACGATTTTTTGGTAGAGCACTAGCGACGAGCCGGCGAAGACGCCTAACCAGGCGGCCCGCGATATAGTACTAAAAAGCATCGCCGTCCCGAGGCAGAGGAGGCCGTATAGCACGACCGGATGATCCCAGACGCGTTTGTCGTCACGGGGCGAGAGGAGGGCTTTCGCCAGGAGCATGGGAAGCGATACCGCCAGGAAACTGCCGAAGAACACCGGGTTGCCGAGCGTTGAACTGATTCTGCCCTCCGTCTGGAAGTGAGAGTGAAGCATGTCGAACCCAAAAACCTCAAACATCCCGTAGACGGTAACGATGGCGAATGTGCCCATAAGCACCGGATCGAAGCGCTTGGCAAATAGCCTATCTTGGGCTGCTTTATACGCAAACCACAAGATAATCGCGTAGCACATAATCCCCGGGACGGCCTCATACCTGTTGAATCTGCCGATGAAACTGGCGAGCGGGCTGGCCGAGGTAAGGGCGGTGACGGTTACCCCCAGCACAAACAGGCCGGATATGAGCAGGCCCGCGTTGACCGGTATCTCGATGCTGCCGGTTGCAAGCCACTTTCTCACCTGCAGGTAGATAAGAAACAGGGTTACAAGGTAGAGGGCCGTGAGTTTGGGCAGCCCAAAGTAGTCCAGGTTTAATGGAGAGAAGGTGAGTATAACGACGAACGGCGCAGCAATCGTTCCCCAAAGGATGATATCGTCTATCTCTGCAATAAGCTGTTCTTTGTCGCTTGTATCCGTCATAATTCTTAAAGAAGCATTCCCCGTGATGACTCTACTATGACATACACGCGAGCTGTTTGCTACCTTTAAAAACGCCTTTATTTTTGCCCGGCGACAGTTTGGTAGCCGCGTATGCAGGGCTGATGCGAAGCTGGTTTTTACAGAGCGGGATTGCTATAGTATTGCTAAAGCTTTGTATGGGCCAGACGATAAAAGTGCTAAGGCAGGTAAGCGTAAAACCAGTCGAGGGGGTTGCAATCAATGAAAGCTAAACAATCCATAAACGTCGCAATAATCAGCGCAGGAGATGAAGGTGCCCACCTTGCATCGATGTTAAACGATTGCCCATCCATTAATATAATCGGGCTCTGCAACCCCGGGCGGGATACATCAAACGCCTTGATTGCGCAAGAAATGAATATCCCCCTTTTTGATAAAATCGAAGAGCTTCCGGCCATCGGCGATGTGGACTTGATTATCGATGCCGCCGATGAGGCTATTATAGTCGGTGAGATGGAAAGCCTCGGTACGGTTGAGATTATAAAAGGCAAGAGCGCCGATGTTATAAAGGACATCCTGGCTTGGCAGAAGAGCTACGGCGAGGATATCGACAGCATCCTTGCGGTGGGCTATGAATTTGCCTCGCAAAAGGATAGTAAGGCAATCTACCGCACGATTGTAGAGCATGCCGTAAAGATAACGGGATGCGCCGCGGGCAGCGTGGTCGTTTTCAACGAAAAAACGGAAACCTGCAGGCTTGCCGACCTCGTCGGTTACTCCAAGAATATCGGCGATTTTGTGTGGGAGCTGCAGCCCGGCGGGATAACCGAGAGCCTTCTTGACGGGAAGGGACCGCTGCTTATCCAGGATATTAACCAAGAGCCGCTTTTTGATAACCCCGTAATGAATGAGGGCACGATATCGGTATTGGCTACGGCGTTAAAAGAAGCCGATGATGTGATCGGATTTCTTTTTGTCGGCGATTTTAAACCGAGGAAGTTCTCTGATAGAGAAGTAATGCTCTTCTCGTCATTTGCGGGGCAGGCGTCTCTTGCACTGCAGAAAGCCTTGCTTATTGAAAAAACCGAGGAACTCTCGGTCACCGATAGCCTTACCGGCCTTAATAACGGCCGGCATTTTTTCACTACGCTTGATGGCGAGATTATGCGAGCGCAAAGGTATGAGGGATATTTTGCCGTACTTCTCATGGATGTCGATAACCTTAACTACATAAACGATGACCTCGGCTATGCAAAAGGCGATTGGGCGCTTAAGAAGATTGCGGATACGATACGCTCGTGCTCGCGCCAGACGGATTATAAAGCCCGGTATGGCGGCGATGAGTTTGCTCTGATCTTACCAAGTACGAGTTGCGCGCAGGCATCGGTTCTGGCAAACCGCATACGGCGTCAAGTGAACGACCTTGTTGTCGAAGGCAATGGCAAAGAGATCGGGCTTTCGGTAAGCGTTGGTATAGCGGAATTTCCAAGCCTCGGGCCGGATCGCGATGAGTTAATGAGCGCCGTCGACACGGCTCTTTATATCTGCAAACAGCGCGGGCGGAATTTGGTCTGCTGCTACGATGACACCGGCGAGCCGGCCGGGCCCTCTTAATTATTGCTTGTTTTCAACAAGAAGCCGGGATCTATCTCTTCGATTTTTTTGAAATATCGTTTGGCGGCGCCTTCGTCGCCGGTTTTTTGCGCGTAGGTTGCGAGCGCATAATAAAACTTTGGATCTTGTTGACCCATGTTAATCAGCTGCTGTGCGATAGCGGCCGCCCGCTTCGAATCACCTTTTAGCGTTGCGATATCAAAGAGCCTGCTCTTGATGAGTGCGAGATTGGGCCATAACTTTTGCGCAAGCTCGTAATATTCCTCAGCCCGTGTAAGGGCCATCTGATTCTGCGTAAACCGGTAATCCAGCAGACTTGACTCGCCGACATAATAGGCCAGTTCAAAATCGCGTTTGTTGTAGTTTAAGCCCTGCTCGGCAATGAGCGAAGCCCTGCGGGCGAATATATTGTTTTGAGAAGACGAGGCAAAATCAAGGTAAAACTCGGTAGCGCGCTTTGGGTATTCGGTTTGATACGGGTAGATGGTGGTCAAGGCTTCGAATAAGGGTTCCGCCTGATCGGGCGACACCCGTGCCAGCTGCTCTGCCTTAAATAGATAGATATCGGCAACCATCGGGCGTATTGCGAGTAGCGAGAAGGCGACAAATATGACTACCGCCACAGGTATAACTGCTTTAAGCCGGAGCCATTTGGGAACAACAAGCCTTGTTTCCTTGCCCTGATAACTGATGTTAACCGATGCTCCAAGCATCGACCAGACGAGAGGGCTTATAAAAACAGCCGGGATACCGGTTTGCGCCTGCGCAAAGTAGCCGATTAGTGCCGCGAAGAGACCTGTTGAGTAGGGGGTCTCATGCAGCCTGCCCCTGTTTTTGAATAACCCCAGAACGGCTATTACAAATATCCACATATATAATAGAAGCCCAGGCAGGCCCATATCTACTGCCGCTTGGAGCAAATCATTATGCGTGCGATCGGCTATGCCGTTAGGCGCAAGGCTCACATGCTGCGCGGTTTTATAGAGGGGAAACCAGTAGCCCATCTGCTCGAGGCCGTATCCGAAGAGCGGCCTATCGGATACCATCGCAAGAGAAGCCTTCCATATTTCGATCCGGGTTGCCGCCGAGCCTTCCGAGAAAGCAAACGTAGATACCAGGCGTTGGCCAAGATGGCTATTTGGTGCTGCGAACAAAGAACCCACAACCACAGCACAAACGGCAACTGCCACCACAATCACGGTAAATCTATTTTTAGGCTTAAGAGACTTAAGCGTCTGCTTTTTGCTCCGGCCTTTTTTTGGGCGTTTGCTTTTTAATGCACCGGGCTTCTTCGGTTTAGCGATTATCGCAATAACAACAGCAAGCAGGCCCAGCCAAGCTCCCCTGGATTCCGTATAGATAAGGTTGATGCTACCCAGCGCTATTAATGACCATGAGAAGAGGCGCCACCTTTCCTCGTCAGAGTTTCTGGCTAGGACGAAGAGCAGTGGTAGCATAACGACCAGATATGAGCCGAAAAGAATCGGGTTGCCGAAACTTGATTGCACCCTGGACCCGAAATGTAGAACGGTTGGGAAATCAAGCCCGAATAGTTGAAGCAGGCCGTAGAACGACACAAGCGCAAACCCCACAGACATTATCTTGATCATGCGCTCCAGGTGCTTTTCTCCCTTGATAGATTGAACTGTGAAAAAGTAAATAAGCGCATAGCAAATTAAGGAGGGCAGCCCCTCATAGCGCTTATATTTGCCGACCAATCCGAGCAAGGGCCCATCTGAGAGAAGCAGAGAGATTGCCGCATAGGTGACGATTAGGAGCACCGGTATATCAAGGGGGGTTCTGCGGAGCACAAACGCTCCATCTTTGACAGAACGCACGACATATACGATAGCGAGAAGCAGGGTTGCTACATACAGAAACGTAACCTTCGGCAGAGCGTACATGTCCTCGCCGTAAGGAAACATGATGATCGGGAGGAGGGTTAGAACCAGCGATAGGATCAAAACCGGCAAGTCATCCAGAAAGGTATTCTTTTCTTTTGGTTTCGCGTTTTTTCCCATCAAGCACCGCTTACAGCTACCAAGTAAGTTAGTTACAAGTATAGGGGTTTGCCAATTTCAAATCAAAAGGTAGGGTTTGGTAGGGTATTTACTGCATTCCAGTATTCCAGCCGCCGTGCATCTGGTTCGCGCCGCCCCCGCCGGCATATCCCGATGGGTAGACCTTATCGGCATCGTCATGGCACCTGGCGCAGAAGCTCAAACCGTGGCAGTTGCAGCCGGCGCCGTTTTTCTTGGCAACCGCGCGGTGACCGTAATACCAGTTCTCGGTATTGCCGTGTATCTCACCAGGGTCATGGCAGCCGCACATCCTGTTTTCCGTCATTTTCTGCCAGTGGCACTTATAGCAGAGACCGTTGCGCGTCTCGGCTTCCATCGGGTGATGTTTCCTAAACTGGGCCGCATGCGGCAGGCTCAAGCCGTGGCAGTTTACGCATCGCTGCGTTGTGACCGGCTTGTGACAACCGGTGCAGGTCAACCCAATGTCCTTTACCTTGGGCCAATCGTCGAGCGTCCGGTCGGGTTTGTATGCGATATCCTGCTTGTGGCATGAGCTACATTTTGAGCTTGCAGTTTTATTGTTATGACAGGTGACGCAACTGTTCATCGCAAACGTCCGGTTTGCCTTAACCGAGTGAGCAACGTCGGGGTGACAATTAGTGCAGATCAAGCCGCCGCTTAGCAAATCCTTATGCCGCACTTTTATTTCACGCTCGTCGGTTATAGTTCGGCTATAAATGTCCCGGTGGCATTGCAGGCACGCCGCATTGGATACTATCGCCCTGGGTATGTCGTCTCCCTTGACGAAATGGGCCAGCAAGTTTTGCGCCCCGTGGACGTTTCCGATGAGAAACCCGAAGACACCGGGTTCGTAGTGGCAGCTAAGGCAACTGGTGCTATCCTTATGGGCCGATTTTTGCCATGTGGCGTAGTGGGTTTCAATCGAGTGACACCTCGAGCAAAACGCAGGTTGTGATGATCCGATTGCTATCGCTAACATGACGACCGCAAGCACTCCGCCGGTTATTGAAAGCCGTTTTATAACTTCTTCTCGGGGAAGCTTCTTTCGGACTCTTCTTGAAGCCTTGTAAATCTTGTATTGCCTCTTAAGCGATAAGACGGTCATCACGAGCAGCATGATGACTAGAAACGTCAAAATTACCGCAGAGATTACGATAACGGATTCACGGGGATAGCGACGCGGATTTCTAAAGATCGTTTTTACCTGGCCAAGCAGACTCTTGATGAGCGGCATATATTTTTTCCAATTCGCCACGTCGTTCGCAAGTCTACCCAGCAGCGAATCAGATTGCGTTGTTGCAGCTATATAGATATACGCGCCTAAAAGGCCCAACTTATCCCACAGCATCGCTAAAACCCCCCTTCTATCGCTTTGAGGAGAGGTACCTCGGGTCTGGTCTTGCCTCTTGATTCAGGCGAAAACTTCTTTGGCGTATTCGTATGGGCCGCCATTAGGTGACAGGATATGCAGGCATCCGACACATGGCAGCGCCAGCAAAGGTCGTAGCCGTGATCTTTAACTTCAAACTCATGATTTTTGATAAAGCCTTGAGGGTGCGGCATCTCTATGCGATGGCAATCCGTGCAGAGACTTTTCCGATGGCACTGGTAGCACCCTTCGACATTAAGCTTTGCGGCTTTTGGGTGCAGGTACGACCAAGGCTCCGTGTGCGGGACCTCGCTCTTGTGGCATGCCATGCAAAAGTTTGCATCATGGCACGTTGTGCACGTTTTAGGATCGCCCATCCCATGCGTTGATTTCCAGTTCGGCCCGTGGGTTAGTTTCCAGGGGCCGCCGGTTGAAAGCTCATCGCTTTGAGCGCGTTGCGGATGACACTTTTCACACGTGACATCGCCCTCCGTGTAGTTGTGGCAGCCCGAGCAACTATCCATATCGGGCTGGTTTCTAATCCGCTTTGCTATTTTATGGGCTACTTCGGCATGGCAATCAACACAGAGGTAGGTTGAAAACTCTTTATGGCTTACCCGGATGCCTTTGCTTACGACCGTGTCTTTGATCTCGCGGTCATGGCAACCGAGGCAACTCTCGTTTTTCACCTGACCGGTTATTGGATCCTGGTAGGAGCGAAACAACCACGCTGTGAAGTTTTTGCTTACTCTAAGTTCTAGATTTAGGAAAGAAAAATAGCCGGGATCTTGATGACAGGCAATGCATGATACCGATCGATGGGGAGAGGACTGCCATGAGCCGACCTCTTGCCGCGTAGCATGGCACGCGGAACAGGGGACCCCTCGCTCCGCAAAGAACTGGATTGATATGCCCAGGAACAAAAAAAGCGAAACGGCAAGGAGTATTAAAGCTTTGGTTTGATTTCCGGCGTCTCCAAGAAATCGACCCTTGGTTCCCACTTTAACCATTTAAACCCTTTATTTATCCCCGACCGTACACGGTCGGATTTATCTTTTAAAAGCGATTGAGCTATCTGTAGTAGATTATAGCAGTTTATTGGCTGCCATACTCGAGGTTGTCAAGAGCGGCCTGAACGTCCTCCTGATTGGGATTTACTCTGAGAAGTTCCTTGTAAAGCGTTTTTGCCCGTCCGACTTTTGCGCTTTTCTCGTATGCCTGAGCGAGGCGGAACGTTACGTCGCCGTCTGTGGGGTCTATCCGTAATATTGCTTTTGCCTGCTCTATCGCCTCTGCATATTTTTCCTGTATCATATATAGGCCCAACAGCCCTCTTCGTGGATTCGTGGAGTATGGATTCTTATTAATTGCCATGCTGTAATACGTTTCAGCCTGGCCGACAAGGGCCTGGTCGTTCGCAAGCCCAGCGTATATTCTGTACGCCCCCGCCTGTGTCAGCAACAAATCGAAATCGTCCGGGTTGTATCTTAGGCCTTCTTCAGCAGCCGATATACCCTGCTCGATAAGCGATGTACTCTTTAACGAATTGCCCTGATTTACGAGGCCCATTACAAGGTCCCGCCTGTATTGCGCCTGGTATGGATCCATATCGACGGCTTTGCCAAACTGTGTTGTTGCTTGTTCCGTTAACCCGACCTGCTTGTAGGCAATGCCGTTGAAATAATAGGTGTCCGCTACCAGCGGCTTAAAGGAAAACACCAGGAGAACCGCTGCGAACAATGCCACGGCTGTGATTATTTCAACCTGCCGTTTAGTCTTCAAAGACACCGTAATCTGCTCGGCATTACATGCATATGGCAGTGCGGCGACACTTCCGCCCAGCACCCAGACCGGAGCGGAGACTCCGATAACATCAACCCCGGTCAAGCCTTGGGCTATGTACGCGATTAATCCTGATAACACTGCGGCCGCATACGTATGAACCGGCCCATCGTTGTTCTTCAGTACCCTAAAGCCCATGCCGGCCAATGCGATAATGATCCATAGGAAAACCAGTAGGCTTATTAGGCCCCCGTTTACCGCAACCTGAAGGAATATATTATGTGTTCTGTCTGGAATCGTATTTATCTCGAGCTGAGCTTTCTTGAGCGTTGTGAATGCGGATGCCCAGGCGTACATCTGGTCTGGTCCATAGCCTTCGAGCGGACGCACGGAGATCATCTCAACCGCGCTTTTCCATATTTCTATTCGGGTTGCCTGTGTTCCTTGCCCAACATTCGCCGCCGACACGAGCCTATTCTCGATAGATGTGACGGTTGTCTGCAGTTTTCCTGTACCGGAAGCAGCCATGATTAGCACGGCAAACGCTATTCCGAAGACCAACATGGCAAACGCCGTTCCGGCCCCTCGGACCAGGTTTTTGCGCTGCATGACGACGACGGCAACAATACCTACTATGACTCCGAGCCATGCGCCTCGTGACTGGGAAAGCAGCGCACCGGCAAGACCCACTACCAGAAGCATCCCAATGGCGGGTTTTGGCATCGAGGGCAGGGTATCCTCGCCGATTAGATAGGTGAGAAGCAACGGTATCATGATCGCAAGATAGCCGCCGAAAAAGACCGGGTTGCCCAGGGTGGAACGGCCCCTGCCCGAAAAATCACGCAGAGCCGCCGGCAAAATATCAAAACCGAGCGCTTGCAAGATACCGTAGAAACTTATTATTCCGAATGAAATAAACGAGATGGAAATGAGATTTTTTCGCGATTCCGCATCGTTCAGGAATTGGGTTGCGAGAAAGCAAAGCACTATATAGCTATAGAGCGTCGGTAGGTTCTCATAGCGCCCGTATTCACCGATCAGGCTTATGAGCGGCATAGGCGATGCCACTGTTGCAATCGTTGCCATTGCAGCAAATGCAAGCAGCGGTTTATTAAGAGGCGTCCGTTTTATAACAAGTTCTCCCGACAGCAAGGAGCGGGCTACGAAGCCCACGCCTGCAGCCAACGCAAGAACATACAAAAGCGTTGCCTTTGGAAGGTCAAACAAATCGAAACTAATCGGAGAGATAATAAGAGGGACGAGTGCAACCGCCATAATTAATGACCAGCGAATAATGCCGTCAAATAAATCTATTGCCTGAGAAGCTTTCTTTTCCACTAAATCACGCCTAACAATCTGTTTCCAAATGTTTAGCAGGCACGCTGCTAAATTGCTTAAAAGCAGGTTAAACTATTTATTGCTCTTTTATTATTAACAGATTGTGAACGCGGTGTCAAAGTAAAAGTATCGTATAAAAAAAACCAGCCACAGAGCTATTCCTGACAGCCGAAACCTGGGAGGTTTCGAATTTTAAAGCTTGTGGCTGGTGTGCCCCCGATATATAGATTTTTAACTTCTAGTAAAGAAACAACAAGATTAGTATGATATTTTATTAACAAAATAGTAAAACAAGCGCTGGAGTTTGTCAATAAAACTTGTCATATGGTAAAAAATACCGGCATTTCATGGGGATAAAGCGTCAAATTACCGTAATAATGTTTGCTTTTTATCAAGGCCTGGTATATATTTTACTAAGGATTGTAAATTAAACTACATTGGCGGTGGTTTACTCATGAGTAAATTGCAAAAAACAAAAGCAACGCCCGCAGCAGTGCTCCATCGACTCGCCCTTTACCATTGCCTGCTAACCGATTGGCTTTTAGCGGGCAAGAAAGGTGCGATAACATCCAGAGAAATAGCAAGTGCTTTAGGTTTAAATGAAGTAACGGTAAGAAATGACCTGTCGTTTATGAGCGAGACGCCCGGAAAGCGCGGCGTGGGCTATAGTATCGATGGGCTACGGCAAATGCTGGGCGAGTTCCTGGCCTTGCCATCATTCGCGCCGGTCGCATTCGTAGGATCGGCCAAGGTAATAAGCTCTATTTTTAGCTTCTTCCTGGTTGAAAAGTACGGGTTTATATCGGCCGCTTTCTTCTCTGAAGACCCAAATGATAGAGGAGCGGTAATTAACGGAAGGGAAGTCCAGCCTGTCGAGGCGGTCTCTCCCGAGTTAAGCGCCATGGGAATTAAAGTCGCCGTGGTTGTAACCCACCCGAGCTGGGTTCAGCACAGCATCAACCTCCTCGCCCAGTCCGGCGTAAAGGGCATCCTGGTGCTGACGCCATCGGTAATAATTGAAGCGCCGGAAGGCGTTTACGTAACGCAAATCAGAATCCCCTGCGACCTTAAATCGCTGTTTCACAGGGTGAATATGCTGGAGCAGCA